>CAZUFI010000001.1:0-6009 GCA_964618745.1 uncultured Thermodesulfobacteriota bacterium
AGTGCAGTGCGTGACTGAATATATTCTATTGGACTTTATGCCCCACCGCAGGTGGGTGCTGCGCACAGCAAATTCATCAATAAGGTTTAGTGCAGTGCGTGACTGAATATATTCTATTGGACTTTATGCCCCACCGCAGGTGGTGCTCTCACGCATGTGAGTAGGGTGGGCTGTGCCCACCAATTAGTCATTGCGAGCGAAGAGGGGGATAGCCCCTTCGTAGCGAAGCAATCTCATTTTTATCTTTGATGGTTTTTTTGTAATTTAAAGCAGGAGAAGTTCTCTTAATGAAAGATATAAAGATAGGTCTTATAGGTTTTGGTACGGTTGGTTCTGGGCTGGTAAAGGTCTTAAACGATAACGCAGCCCTTATAGAGGAGAGGCTCGGTTGTCCGTTGGTCTTAAAGACCATCGCTGATCGAGATACCGAGCGTGACCGTGGTGTGCCTCTTGGTGGTGCGACCCTTACGGCAGACTCAGGTGATATTCTGAATGACCCTGAGATATCTATCGTCGTCGAGCTTATCGGCGGCACGGGTGCTGCAAAGGATCTGATATTGCAGGCCTTTGAGAAAGGCAAGCATGTCGTTACGGCCAACAAGGCGCTGTTATCCACGCACGGGCAAGAGATTTTTTCTGTCTCTGAATACAAGCAGCTTAATATCGGCTTTGAGGCAAGTGTCGCCGGAGGTATTCCGATCATAAAGGCATTGCGTGAGGGGCTTACTGCGAATAGGATTGAGTCGATCTATGGAATTATAAACGGTACTGCCAACTATATTATGAGTACTATGACAAACCTTGGCGGCAACTTTGCCGATGTTTTAAAAGACGCGCAGGCCCTTGGTTATGCCGAGGCCGACCCGACCTATGACGTAGAGGGTATAGACGCGGCCCATAAGCTTGCGATACTTATTAATCTCGCTTATGGTACGACCGTTAGTCACGAAGATATTTATACCGAAGGGATAAGTCGCATAACAGGGTTGGATATAGATTTTGCCCGTCAGTTTGGTTATAAGATAAAGCTTCTGGCGATTGCCAAGGCAGATGGTGCGGAGATTGAGGCTCGTGTTCATCCGACGATGATCGCAGCCGATCATCCATTAAGCTCGGTCGAGGGAGTATTTAATGCCGTTCACATGGTCGGCGATGCGGTAGGGCCGGTTATGTTCTATGGTCAGGGCGCGGGGATGATGGCTACGGCCAGTGCTGTTGCAGGTGATGTGATAGATATCGCCCGAGATATCAGAAAAGGGGTTGCTATGCGTGTCCCTCCGCTTGGTCATAGCAAAGAGAGCGAGCATAGTCTGGCCATTAAGGATATGGCAGAGCTTACCTCGCTTTATTATCTAAGATTCACAGCTGTTGATAAGCCGAGCGTGCTGGCTCGTATCTCCGGCGTTCTCGGTAAGCACGGGATAAGCATATCCTCGGTTATTCAGCAGGGGCGTGAGGACGAGGGGGATGTGCCGTTGGTTATCGTTACGCATCACGCAAAGGAGCGTGATTTGTTAACCTCGCTCTCTGAGATCGAGCAGATGGATGTAGTCGTAGGAAAGACACTTTTTATAAGGATAGAGGAGACCTGTGAATCAGCTGATTAGAAAAGGACTATGGAATGGGATCGTCAGGGAGTTCTCCGGCTTTATGCCGGAGTTTGTTGACGAGAGTGTTGTAACGCTTGGCGAGGGTAATACGCCGCTTGTCGAGGCGATAAATATGAAAGACGTCTTTGGCGGGTTGCGAGTATTGCTAAAGCTAGAGGGGTTGAATCCGACGGGTTCTTTTAAGGATCGCGGAATGACCTTTGCCGTAACCAAGGCAAAGGAAGACGGCGCAACCGCAGTTATCTGCGCCTCGACCGGTAATACCTCGGCCTCGGCCTCGGCATACGCTGCGAAGGCCGGTATGGCAGCCTATGTTCTGGTGCCGGAAGGCTCTGTCGCCCTTGGTAAATTATCGCAGGCCATGATGCACGGGGCAAAGGTTCTGGAGGTCGCAGGGAACTTTGACGAGGCTCTTGAGATTGTAAAGCAAATAGCAGAGAACTATCCCGTTACCATGGTGAATTCTCTGAATCCTTATCGCATACAGGGCCAGAAGAGTGCGGCCTTTGAGGTCTGTGAGCATCTGGGCCATGCACCGACCTATCATTTCTTGCCGGTTGGTAATGCAGGTAATATCACGGCCTACTGGATGGGCTATAAAGAATATAAAGCAGCGGGCCTTATATCGAGTCTGCCAAAGATGATGGGTTTTCAGGCGGCAGGGGCTGCCCCTATTGTCCTAGGGCACACGGTTGAAGACCCGCAGACGATTGCAACGGCTATAAAGATCGGAAAACCTGCGAGCCTTGAGGGTGCGATTGCCGCGCGTGACGAAAGCGGCGGTGTGATCGAGATGGTTACCGATGACGAGATACTGGCTGCTTACCGACTGGTAGCCGCGCGCGAGGGGGTCTTCTGTGAGCCGGCCTCGGCGGCCTCTGTCGCAGGGGTTATCAAGATGCGTGAGAGTGGAATATTAAATGACGGCGATACCGTTGTCTGCACATTGACAGGGCACGGCCTTAAAGACCCTGATACGGCCATGGATGTCTCTGTGCAACCCTTAAAAGTACCTGCTGATATGGCAAAGATAGTAGAGGTTATGGAGCTCTGATGAAATATATAATACTTATTGGCGACGGAATGTCGGATGACCCAATCGAGAGGCTTGGCGGTAAGACTACGCTTCAAGCTGCCAAGACCCCTAATATGGATAAGATATCAAGCGAAGGCGAGTTTGGGCTTTTCAAGAGCGTGCCGGAGGGTTACCCTCCAGGTAGCGATGTCGCCAATATGAGTATTCTGGGTTACGCCCCTGCAAAGTACTACACAGGAGGACGCGCTCCGCTTGAGGCCGCAAGTATCGGTGTGGATCTGGCAAAGGGTGATGTCGCCTTCAGGTGTAATCTGGTTACAATCGGTGGTGGCGAAGAGGGTCGCGTCATGACCGACTACAGCGCAGGGCATATAACGACCGAAGAGGCAGAGGGCATAATCGAGACCCTTGATAAAGAATTTAAGGAAGATGGCGTACGTTTTTATACAGGGACTTCTTATCGGCACCTGATGGTCTGGGCCGATGGTAAGAGCAAGTATAAGATGACACCACCCCATGATATTAGCGATAAGGTCATCACCCCCGAGCATCTGCCAAGCGGCGATGGCGTGGAGATGATAATGCACCTTATGGAACGTTCGGTTGAGTTGCTGAAGGACCATCCCGTTAATGAGGCGCGACGCGCTGCCGGTAAAAACACAGCCGATTGTATCTGGTTGTGGGGGCAAGGCAGACCGCCACAGATGCCGACCTTTAAAGAGAGCTATAACCTTACCGGTGCGATAATATCAGCCGTAGATTTAATGAAGGGGCTTGGAGTCTTTGCAGGCCTTGAGGTAATTGAGGTTGAAGGTGCTACCGGCTATATCGATACTAACTATAAGGGGAAGGCCTTTGCAGCCCTTGAGTCTCTGGATAGGCACGATTTTGTCTGCGTCCATGTCGAGGCCCCGGATGAGGCCGGTCATCAGGGTATACTTGAAGATAAGCTTCAGGCCATTGAAGACTTTGATGGTAAGATAGTCGGCCCTATCCTTGAAGGTGCAACTGAAAAATTCGGCGCGGACGGCTTTAAGCTTATGATAATCACCGACCACCCGACCCCGGTGGAGCTTAAGACCCATACGATGGACGACGTACCCTATGCGATCTATGGCGGCTCGGCAGAGCCCAGTGGCTTGACCTTCAGCGAGGTAGAGGCCCGCAAGACTAGCATTAAGAAGACCGACCCGGCTGCCTTTTTAAAGGAGTTTCTTGACCAATAACAGGTGAGAAACTTGCTGAAAAGGTTGTTATAGCTAGCTAAGTCTTTTTTTTCTTCTTTCAGTTTTAGCACCAAACGTCAAAGTTATGTTGGGCATGAGTTGTTTCTTTGACTTACCTGTTGTTTGGCAGTCTTTTATTTTTCCGTGATATCTCCTCTGAAATACAGATACTGTATTGTTCTGTTCAAAGCTCTTGAGATCGTTGTCTTTATTTAATCCTCCCTAATGGCTAAGCCTTTAGGGTTTTTTTTGTAATTTCTCTAGATGAAGGTTTACTGACGCTGATTTTATTGGTAAAAAAATATTATTTATTTTGTTCAAAATATTGACATGCTATAAGTTTGTGGGTATACTAGTTACAGTTTTTAGTTAGATGGCTTCTTCGACCAACTTAAAACAGTAATTGAGGTGTATATGGAATACAAGGTTTTGATAGTAGAAGATGAAGACTCCGCGCGAATTTGTCTATCTGATATGTTAAAGCTTGAAAGCTATGATGTAAGCAGTGTCGTAACAGGCGCGCAGGCAGTAGCGTTTGTCAAGACCTCTACGCCACACATTGTATTGACAGACCTTAATCTGCCTGATATGAGCGGCATTGATGTCATAAGTAAGGTAAAGAAGATGCATCCCAATACTATCTGTATGGTTATAACCGGCTACGCCTCTATTGAGAGTGCCGTGGATGCAATGAAGGCCGGTGCCTTTTCTTACCTTAAAAAGCCATTTAGAAGAGAAGAACTGCTTGTGGCCCTTGCCAAGGCAAAGGAAGTACTTGCTATTCAGAGCGAGAACGCATCGCTTCGCCAGCGTTTACAGAGCCAGCGTGAGCAGTTTATTCTGGGAGTTAGCCCGGGCATCAATAAGGTTCGGGAGGTTATAAAGAAGGTCGCAGATACAGACTCTACTGTTTTGATCTTAGGCGAAAGTGGTACCGGCAAAGAGCTCGTTGCCAAGGAGTTGCACAGGCAGAGCTCGCGTTATAGCAAGCCTTTTATTCCTATAAACTGTGGTGCTATCCCGGAGGATCTTCTGGAGAGTGAGCTCTTTGGTTATGAGAAGGGGGCTTTTACCGGTGCTATTTCCACGAGGATAGGTCGTTTTGAGGCTGCTAACCACGGTACGGTCTTTCTTGACGAGATAGGTGACATGAGCATGGGGCTTCAGGTCAAGATCTTACGTGTCTTGCAGGAAAGGGAGTTTGAGCGTATCGGCGGCAATAGCACTATAAAGGTAGATATACGGGTGCTTGCTGCCACCAATCAGGACCTGGACAAGGCCGTAGAGGAAAGAAGGTTTAGAGAAGACCTTTATTATAGGCTAAATGTAATACCCATCTCGCTGCCTCCGCTGCGAACAAGAGGTGAGGATATAGCCCTGCTTTGCAGGTACTTTCTCGATGCTCTCTCGATTAGAAAAAACAAGATCATCAGCAGTATCGCCGCAGATGCTATGGAGGCCCTTAATGAATACGCGTGGCCTGGCAATGTACGTGAGATGGTAAATATAATGGAAAGGCTTATCGTCCTTAACGAGACAGGTACGATAACTCTGGATGACCTGCCATCAACGATTACTAAAAATAAGGCCGATATCTTCCAATCACCAGCGGTTGCGCTTCCCTCCGATGGGCTGGACTTTAATCTGGCGGTCGATGACTTTGAAAGAAGGCTGATCAAAGGTGCTCTGAATCGTGCCGACGGTGTCAAAAAGAAGGCTGCCGACTACCTGAACCTCAATAGAACTACACTAATAGAGAAGATGAAGAGAAAAGGCCTGCTAGGTTAATTCCCCCGTCAGTCATTTTCTTGACATGCCTTTAATTCAATAGTGTCATAATCCCAACAGTTAGACAGAGTTCAAAAAACTTCCAAAACAAATCCCCTCAGAAGAAAAAGCCTTTAACTGTAATAGGTTATGGCCTTTTATTGTCCTATTTGTGCTTGTTTTGCTCTATGTGGCAGTTTTGGCATGGATGTTGCAAATAATTCCTAGTGACAGGAAAAATGACAGATAAGACTTTGTACTCTTTAACCTCTAGACGGCATATTATGAAAAAAACTTTAGGAATATTTCAGGTAATTGGCAAGAGTTGGCATTCGGTGGCAAGCATTGCGTCTCTTGCAATGGTCTTTGT
>CAZUFI010000001.1:6109-18499 GCA_964618745.1 uncultured Thermodesulfobacteriota bacterium
GCGACTGCTGTCTCGGCTGCCCCTGCGGCCAAGGCCGGTGGTTTGCCGGTACTTACCTCGGTAAAGCTTGTTGAAAAACAGTACTTTCATCAATTGGAGTTAGTCATAGAGGGTAGACCCAGATTTAGCATGCAGCAGAAAGACGGAAAATTTTTCCTCAAGCTCCGTAACATTGACAATAGTTCTTTACCAAAGGCACCATCGGCGACCTCATTGCTTAGTCAGTTACCTACCACGGTCGAAGATCGTAGCTACGGTACATCCACAAGCATTGTCGTCGGGGTAGCCGGATGGTTTCGCACCGAGATGAGTGCCTATGAAAAACCAGGTCTGCCCTTTAGGATAGTTATCGAGTTCTATACTACCAAGAGAAAACCGGCTAAGGTTGCCAAATCAGCAGCTGTCAGTAGCGGCAATAAGAAGGCAGCAGTAAAGACCGAGAAGGAGGCAACGGCCCCCAAGGACTTCTGGAGTTATGAAGATGATGGTCAAAAAAAGGTAGTTAAAAAAGTCAAAAAAGTAAAGGCCAAAAAGAAGGTAAGGCGACCGAAAAAAGCATTAGCCAAGCCGGCTGATAATATCAAGGTAAAGAGGGTTAAGCAAAACGACGAAGAGGGCGCAGTAGCAGCCTTTAATAATGGCTGGAGATGGGAGTACCGTAAAAAGGTAGTTGCCTCTATCCGCGATACTCAATCTGATGTCTACAATGAAGTATTGGCGGCCCTTGGTGATAAGCTTGGTCTGGTCGATGCGACAGAGCCCGGGCAGTTGGTCTCTGAGCTTATATTGCTTGTCGCAGACTACGAGTCAGGTCTTGAGAACGATAAGGCCGAGGTCTTAAAAGGAATCATTCCGTTTTTTCAGGGTAAGGGACGTATAGAGAAGATGGATTCTTTACTGAGGAAATACGCCTATACAGGTTTTACAAGGCTTGGCCGTTTCGTTGAGGGTGTTTATTATGAGAAAAGGGGTTTTGTTCCAGAGGCTCTTGCCCATTACAGTATGACGGTCGTTGGCAGAGAAGATGAGGATATCCCGGAGCCCTTTACTAACGCGGTAATCGCAGAGGCCAACTTCCGTATGGGGGTTGTCTACTTTATGGACTATAAGATGGAAGAGGCCGCGAATCACTTTAAAAGGGCCTCGCTTCAGGGCAGTAACTCAGCACGTAAATGGCTTGCAAATACCCTGCTGATAAAGGGGCTTGTCAAAGACGCCCGGCTTATATTTAAAGATGTCGAGGCCAACGATCCGGTAACAAGGCTGAGCCTTGCCGATATAAGTGTCCTTGATGGTGACTTCAAGGCTGCTCGTCAATACTATAAAGATCTCTCTGATGATTTCTCTGGAGACGCGCTTGTAACCGCTTACTTTATGATTAGGATCGCAGATACCTACCAGATAGAAGGCAATATCAAAGCTGCCAATCGTAAATATAAGATCGCCAGAGATAACCTGATCGGTGAGGGGCGCGCTATGGCAAGTCTTGCAATGGCAGAGCTACTAATCGGTAGCGATGACCATGAGGCATACCGCGATGCGCTTCGCTATTACGGCACAGTGGCAGAGGGGAATTATGTAGGCACGGAAGAGGCCTACCTTATGTCCGCCCGTCTTCACATGAAGCTTGGTAACTACAATATGGCGATAGCCCTTATCGATAAGATGGGTAGACTCTTCCCACTTGGCGGATTAAGGTTTGATGCCTCGATAGTTCGCGGTGAGGTAACGCTTAAGTGGCTCGATAGGCTTGCCAGTATCAGAGATGACGAGGGCTTCGCGAAGATCTTTCTTACCTATGAACCCTTTATACCATTTGGTAAAAAATCAGGTGCCTATATACAGGCAGGTCGCGCCTTTATGAAGCTTGGCTTTACAACGGATGCCGTAAAGGTCTTGAACAGTCTGGTAAAGATGGGTAAGGGTAAGTATCTGGAAGAGGCGATGGTCTTGCTTGCCAAGGGGTATCTGGCTCAAGAAGATATAGAGTCGGCAGACAGGTTGGCAAGATTTTTTAAGACGTCATTTCCTAAGACAAAATTCAAAAAAGAATTCGCAAAGCTCGTAACCGAGATTAATTACAGAAAGGGCGAGTTCAAAAAGGTCGTTGATACTCGTGAAGTCAAGAGGCGTACCGACTGGGATAATACAGAGGAGATGATGGTCGTGGCCTCTTCTTTTTTTAGTCTTAACAATTATAAAAAAGCAGAAGAACGCTACCGCAGAGCAGCCGAGCTGCTCGCCGCTGCTCAGGAAAATGACAGGCTTGCAGATGCCTGTATGGGGGTTGCGGAGTCTTCGTTTATGCAGGGTAAGTACAAGGAGAGCATTAAATTCTACCGCTGTGCCGTGGAGCTTTCTAAGGTTAAGGATGGTGACGGCGGTTCGATAGATTCTTCATGGGCAACGTACCGATTGGCAGAGAGTAACTTTAGGATTGGTAAGAGCTACGAGGGGATAGAGGCCCTTGAAATCCTCAAGCAGACAGATAAGAAGATGGCCGAGTGGGGCGAGTATCTTTTCGCTGAAAATGGAAGTTAGCAGAAGGCCCGTTGCCCGGAGGTAATGATTACTATGGAACTTAGAGAGAAAAAAATACTTAACGATGCCTTTGATAACTTTGCCGTCGTCTCCAGCTCGTTAGAGACTCGTTATAAATCGCTGGAGGATCAGGTCGAGCGGTTAAGTCTGGAACTCTCAGAGAAGAATAAATTTATGGAGCGTACGCGACGCCTTGTGGCAATGGGCGAGATGGGTGCTAAGATCGCCCATGAGATACGTAACCCTCTGGCATCTATTGGAATATTTTCAAGCCTTCTGGAAAGAGAGCTCAGCGAAGATAGTAAAAACAGAGAACTCGCCGGGCATATTTCAAAAGGGGTAAAGACGCTGGATAATCTTTTAACCAATATGCTTCTCTTTGCCAGAAGCCCTCAGCCATCATCTGTTGCTATTGATATTAAGAGCGTTTTGGAGGGTACTATGCTTTTAATAGATGCGCAGAAAGCAGATAAGGTAGTAATCGAGAGAGACTACGTTGGCGAGACCTGCATAAAAGGTGACGCATCTTTACTGGGGCAAGCCTTTTTTAATCTCCTTATAAATGCCGTTGATGCGGTAGGGGCAGAAGGGTCTGTCAAGGTCAAAACCTTCCTGCATATAAACGGGGCTGCCAACATGAAGGTAACGATTGAGGACACAGGCACCGGGATAACGCAGGAGCATATCGATAGAATCTTTGATCCGTTTTTTACAACAAAGGATCACGGCACAGGCCTTGGCCTCTCAATAGTCGAGTCTATAATCAAGGCCCATGGTGGTCATCTGGAGGTTGAGTCATATCCTGACGGCTCCGGCAAACTGGAACGCTCTGGCACAATCTTTACCGTAATCTTACCGGTTGATCAAACGGAGGCATTTGATGAATAGCATTCTTGTCGTTGATGACGAGGTGGCCATGGGGGTCGCACTTAAAGAGGCTTTGACTCGAAAGGGTTATGCAGTGGACCTCGCTAAAAACAGTAAAGATGCCATAGAGCAGTTTTCAAGTGGTACTTACAGCATGGTCATAAGCGATATGCAGATGCCTGGCAAAAGCGGGTTGGAGCTTTTGAAAGAGATCAAGAGGAATTCTCCGCTTACACCAGTGCTGCTGATAACAGCCTACGGCACGGTAGAGAAGGCGGTAGAGGCCATTAAAGAAGGCGCGATTGATTTTATGCTCAAGCCGTTTTCTTTGGATTGTCTGGAAGCAGCCGTAGAACGTGCGCTCAAGACGGAGCTTAATTTTGAGGTCGGCGGCAAAGAGATGCTCACCCGATCTCACGTTATGAACAAAGTCGTTGCCATGGCAGAGGTCGTCGCGGGAAGCGACGCTACCGTTATGCTCTCGGGCGAGAGCGGAACGGGTAAAGAACTTATGGCCCGTTTCATTCATGCAAAGAGCGATAGAGAAGACGGGCCGTTCGTTGCCGTTAACTGTGCTTCTATTCCTGAGAGCCTGCTGGAGAGCGAGCTCTTTGGCCATGAAAAAGGTGCTTTTACCGGTGCCTTGGCGCAGCGCCAGGGAAAGTTTGAACAGGCAAATACAGGAACGATCCTCCTCGATGAAATCAGCGAGATGGACCTTAGGTTGCAGGCAAAGCTCCTGCGCGTTATCCAGGAAAGAGAGGTCGAGCGGGTCGGCGGTAAAGAGACTGTGCCGCTTGATATTCGCATTATAGCCACCACAAACCGTAACCTCGAAGAAGAGGTATCTCTTGGCAGGTTCAGGGAAGATCTTTTTTATAGACTTAATATATTTCCGCTGCGTCTGCCTCCTCTGCGTGAAAGAGTGCAGGACGTGGAGTTTCTGGCCGAGCATTTTATAGCTAATTTTTCTGCAAAGTATATGCGCCGTGTCGATGGTATCAGCGAGCAAGCGATGGAGAGGCTTAAGGGCTATGGCTGGCCAGGTAATATCAGAGAGCTGGAAAATACCATTGAAAGAGCCGTGCTGCTTGCAAGCGGTAGTACGGTGGAGCTTGACCAGCTAGAACTTAAAGGGACAAATCTGGCTGCGAGTACCACAGAGCTAGCCGATGCAGTAGATGGCGAGCGTATAACTATCTCGGAGATGGAGAAGAGGTTGATTATTAAGACTCTGGACGGCCTTGACGGCAACAGGACAAAGGCAGCCGTAGTTCTGGGTATATCGGTAAGGACGCTTAGGAATAAACTTAAAGAATACGGGTAAAATTTTCCCTGTTGGGAACAATCTTCCTAGCAGGCTTATAACGGAAACGTCATTTTATTGGCATGTATGTAGGATAGTCAAGGTACCTACAGGGGTTCAAAACTAGGAGGCGACAAATGTTTGGCGGAGTGTTCAATAAGACCTTTGATTTACTAGAAAAAACAATGGATGTTTCTCACGCGCGTCATAAGGCATTGACATCTAATATAGCCAATGCCGAGACGCCCGGATATAAGGCAAAGGACGTGAACTTTGAGACCGAGTTGAAGCGGCAACTGGGAAGTGTTGGCACCGGTGTTGCGGTGCAGAGAACGCATCCAGGTCATATTGCTGTTGGCAAGGCAGGTTCTGTACCGATTCAGGCAGTAGATAGCCCATCAGGGGCTGCCGGGCTTGACGGTAATTCCGTAAATCTTGAGACCGAGATGGTAAGGCTCGCCGAGAATACCATACGCTACGAGATTTCGGCAAAACTTATGAAAAAGAAGTTTGCCGGGCTTATGAATGCCATTAAAGGGAGGTAGGTAGTTATGATGTTCGATTCCTTTTCAGTAACTGCAAGCGGGATGACCGCCCAGAGACTCAGGATGAATACTATAGCCAGTAATCTGGCAAATGTTAATAGTACCAGGACGGCTGAGGGCGGCCCGTATAAGAGAAAAGACGTTGTTTTTACCTCGCAGCAACTGGACTTTAGAGATGTGCTTAACTCTTCGGGGGATAAGCGTTTCACCCAAGGTGTCAGGATATCCAGTATAATCGAGGATCCGCGCCCCTTTAAGATGGTCTATGACCCGTCCCACCCGGACTCGGATAAGAAGGGGTATGTTGCCTTTCCAAATGTAAATACAGCCGAAGAAATGGTCAATATGATAAGTGCCGCAAGGAGTTATGAGGCCAATGTCAATGCCTTTAAGGCAAGTAAATCCATGATATCAAAGGCCCTGGATATATCCAGTTAATAGCCGGCTAATAGGAGACCGATATGGTTAATCAGATAAGTGATGTCGTCAGTATAAATACAGAGGCAATGAAGGAGCTGCAAAAGAGCGGTCAGGGTACCAGCGAGGCCTTTGGCACTGTCTTGAAGGAATCTATTCAGCAGGTCAATAAGATGCAGAAGGACGCGGGCATGGCAATAGAGAACCTTGCTCAGGGTAAGGTGGAAAATGTCCACGAGGCCATGATCGCTATGGAGAAGGCAAGTGTTTCGTTTAACCTGATGGTAGAGGTTAAGAACAGGCTTCTGGCAGCCTACGAAGAGATGATGAGGATGCAGGTGTAAACCATGGCAGATAATGTTCTCGATAAAGTGAAGGGTGCAAGCCCCACCAAGCTGATTGTCTATGGCATTATCTTGGCCGGAGTGATAGCCGCCTTGGTGGCTCTGATGATGTGGAGTCAAAAGCCTGAGTACAGGACGCTCTTTGGCGGGCTTTCGGATGAAGATATAAGTGCCGTTGTTGAGAATCTGGAGAGTAGAAAGATCCCGTTTAAGATCCTTGGCGGCTCTGTGAAGGTGCCTGATAGCGTGCTTTATGAGACGCGTATAGCACTTGCTGGAGAGGGGTTGCCAAGAGGCGGCTCCGTGGGCTTTGAGATCTTTGATGAGTCAAGTTTTGGCGTAACCCAGTTTGTGCAGAAGATAAATTATATGCGCGCCATGCAGGGAGAGCTTGCAAGGACTATCTCTCAGATCCAGGCCGTAGAGGGGGCACGGGTGCATCTCTCTGTGCCAGAGAAAGGGGTCTTCCTTGATGATGTAGAAAAAGGCAGGGCCTCGATTGTCTTAAAGCTCAGGGGCAACGGCGTCTTGACTCCTTCGCAGGTTCAGGGGATCGTCCACCTGACGGCCAGTGCCGTAGACGGGCTTATGCCAGAGGACGTCACTGTTGTAGATACCACAGGGCGGATGTGGACCAATGCCGCCAATGAGTCGGCTGTGCCGATGGGACTTACGGCAGCGCAGTTTGAGTATAAGCGCGGCCTTGAAAAAGACATAGAAATGCGCATTCAAAGCATGTTGGAGAGGACTATAGGGGCGGGTAAGGTCGTTGCCCGGGTATCTACCGAGATGGTGACTACCCATGTGGAGAGGACTGAAGAGACCTACGATCCGGACGGGCAGGTGGTACGCAGCGAGCATCGCACAAAAGAAAAGATGAGCGGTGGTTCAAGCTCAAGTGGGGTGCCAGGGGTCTTGTCGAATGTCCCGGGTGGCACTGGAGGTGGCAGCGGCGGTGCATCGAGTTCTAGACAGAAGCAGGATGAGGTTATAAATTATGAGATCAGCAAGACCATCAGCCGCATTGTCGAGCCTATAGGAGAGATAGAGAAGCTCAGCGTCTCTGTGCTGGTTGACGGTAACTATGAAGATGTTATAGGGGAGCTCCCGGAGGATGCCGAAGAGGATGCAGAGCCGCCGGTAACCAAGAAATATGTCGCGAGAACAAGCGATGAGCTACAGATATTAGAGGGGATAGTAAAGGGTATTATCGGCTTTGACGAGGTTCGTGGTGATACTATTACCATCGAGAGCGTGCCTTTTGAGTCCTCTTCGCTGCCGGATATGGATAGTGCTCTGGTTGGCTCAGGTTCTATAGTTCCAAGCTTCATCGCCCCCTATATACACACTATTATCAAGAGTGGCGTATCTGGAGTTATAGTCATATTTGTGATATTATTTATATTAAGGCCTGTAATCAGAAGGCTTACAGAGGAGAGCAATGCTCTCAGTGCGATTGATCAGATCGGGGCCTCTGCGGCGATGGCGCCGGATGGTGAGGTTGGAGATCCTGGCTTTGAGCAGAAGTTAGATGCCAGCCACGGAGATACAGAGCGTATTAAGGATGCCGTAAGGAAAAATCCTCGCCAAGCTGCGATGATAATAAAAGAATGGATACAGGATAATAAATAATGGCCAAAGCTAAAGCTAAAGCGGTTATACCAGAGAAGACCCCTCCCATTATTGATAAATCTATCAAGGGGATGGAAAAGGCAGCGATCCTTATGATGCTCGTTGGTGAGGATCTGGCAGCGAGCGTTATGAAGCATCTGCCTACTACCGATGTCCAGTACCTAGCCAAGAAGATTATTAACTCAGGGGACGTAACCCTGGATAAGCTAAAGAGCGTGCGTCGGGAATTTGCCGATACCATGAGTGAGAGCGGGCTCTTTGTTGAGGGCGATGCCTTTGCCAAGGAGACCCTTATAAAGGCCGTTGGCGGCGAGGCCGCTGATGAGATCATATCTCTGCTTAGTAGAGATGTAAAAAGAGGTGGTTTTGCAACGCTTAGCCTTATGGACCCGAATGTCGTAGCCAGGGTCTTGAAAGAAGAACATCCGCAGATAATAGCACTTGCTCTTTCCTATCTGGACTCAGATCATTCAGCGCAGATATTGACCTACCTGCCCGAGCGTTTAAGGGGCGAGGTAATCCTCAGGGTTGCGACCCTTGAGCGGGTTCCTGCCGGTGTTGTCGAGGAGCTCGATGCCTTTATAGAGGGGCAGATCAAGGAGTCCGGGGTGACTAAGGGTAAGGCCGTAGAGGGAACAAAGGTCGCTGCCGAGATACTGAACAGGCTTGAGAGCAGTGATGAACGCAGCATTATGGAAGCAGTAGAGAAGGCCAGCGGAGACCTTGCAAACGAGATTCAAGAGAAGATGTTCGTATTTGTTGACTTTATGGATGTTGACGACAGGGGTATTCAGGAACTTATGAAGAGTGTTAGTACTGAGATACTTACGCTTGCGCTTAAAGGAGCTGATGAAGAGCTCAAGGCCAAGTTCTTTGATAATATGTCGGCACGTGCCGCTACAATGCTGCAAGAGGATATCGAGGCCAAGGGCCCGGTCAAACTCAGCGAGGTCGAGAAAGGGCAGCAGGAGATCATTAAACTTGCCAAGAAACTTGAGCAGGAAGGAAAACTTATGCGCGGCGGCGCAGGGGCAGGCGGTGATATAGTTGTCTAAGATATTTAAAGAATCGAAAGAAAGAGAGGGGCTGGCGACGGCCCCGTTTATACTCGATAGCGATGCTTTGCGGGGTATGGTCGGGCTTGAGAGTATAGAGCAGGAAAGGCGTAAATCGCTGGAGGCTCGGCGCAGGTTAGAGCTCAGGTCGCAGGCCGTGGAGCGCGAGTCATACGAGAAGGGCTTCGCAGCCGGTGAAAAGGCCGGTTTTGAGCTGGGGCGACAGAAGGCCGATGGGCTTTTTCAGAAGATCGGCGATATGGTTGATGAGTTAAGTTGTTTAAAGGAGACGGCCTTTAAAGATCTGGAAGGTGAGATACTGGAGCTGACCTTGGCACTGGCAGAGAAGATAGCCAGCCGTGAGATAGCAAGTGATGACGAGGCCGTTATCACGACTATAAAAAAGGCCATGCAGGTAGCCTCAACCACAGGGGATATTATCGTAAAGGTCAATCCACGAGATAGAGATGTGCTCTTTAAGTATAAGGAAGATCTGGCCCGGTACGGTGTTGGGGTAGAAGGGGTGCGTATCGAGATAGATGAGACCCTTGGTCGTGGTGGTTGTTTTCTGGAGACCAGTTACGGGGTCGTGGACGCAACCGTGCACGGCATAATAGGTGAGCTTAAGGAGAAGCTGGACGATGAGCTTTGATCTTGGCACTAACCTGAGAAGACGCAGCAGAGATATCAAGGCCTTTAACCCGGTCAAGGTTACCGGTATTGTGACCCGGGTGGTGGGGCTTGTTATGGAAGGGGTTGGCCCGCTTACCTCGGTTGGTGAGACTTGCCTGGTCTATCCAAAGGAAGGCGAAGGTGTACTCGTAGAGCCGATAGAGAGCGAGGTTGTTGGTTTTACTAATGATAAAATATTGCTTATGCCGCTTGGTGATGTTCGAGGGATAGGGCCAGGTAGTAAGTTCGTTATAAAAAAGAAAGGCGGAGGGGCCAAGGTCGGTGAGCAGCTCTTGGGGCGCACGCTGGACGGGCTGGGCGAGCCGATAGACAGGCTCGGCCCTATTGGTTTTGACGCAGAGTATCCGCTCTACGCAAAGCCCCCTAATCCGCTGGACAGAAGGCGTATAACAGAGCCTCTGGATGTATCTATAAAGACGATAAATGGGTTGCTTACTGTTGGTAAGGGGCAGAGGATAGGAATATTCGCCGGTAGTGGTGTTGGCAAAAGTGTCCTGCTTGGTATGATGGCAAAGGGCACGGAGGCCGATGTAAATGTTATAGCACTGGTCGGCGAAAGAGGCAGAGAGGTTCGTGAATTTATAGAGAAGGATCTGGGCGCAGAGGGTCTTGCGCGTTCTGTGGTGATCGTAGCGACCTCGGATCAGCCACCTCTTATAAGGATGAGGGCTGCCTTTCTGGCAACCTCTATCTCGGAATATTTCCGGGATAAAGGTAAGAATGTCTTGCTGGTCATGGACTCTTTGACACGTTTCGCCAGTGCGCAACGTGAGGTCGGGCTGGCAACCGGTGAGCCTCCTGCGACCAAAGGGTATCCGCCCTCGGTCTTTGCGCTCTTGCCAAAGCTGCTGGAGCGTGCCGGAAACTCAGAGTCAGAGGGTTCGATAACGGCTTTTTATACGATTCTTGCCGAGGGTGATGATGTCAACGATCCGATTGCCGATGCCGTGCGTGCCATCCTTGATGGTCATATCGTCCTTACCCGAGACTTGGCGAGTCAGGGCCATTACCCGGCGATAGATGTGCTTTCCAGTGTCAGCCGGGTGATGATTGACGTAACCAGCGCGGAGCATCGCAAGGCAGCGACCGAGATAAGGGCTGTGATGGCCACCTATAAAAAAGCTTACGATCTGATCAGTATCGGGGCATATAAAAAGGGCAGTGAACCGAAGATTGACCGTGCCATCAAGCTCAATGATATGATAATTCACTTTCTTCGCCAGGATATTGGTGAGAGTGTGAACTTCGGTGATACGGTAGAGAGGCTTGAGCAGGTTGCGGCCCTATAGGGTTATACAAGGTATAAAGAGATGAAAAAATTCAACTTTAAATTAGAACCTCTTCTTGAGTACAGGCAGCGTCTGGAGGATATTCTAAAGAAGGATCTGGCCGAGGCCGGCAGGCTTCTTGATATCGAGGAAGCAAAGCTTCAGGACTTAAGAGATACTCATAGCAAATCTATTGAAGAGGTAGAGAGACTTAAGGGAGAGGATAATAGTACAGAAGACCTTATGCTTTATTATAATTATCTGGTAGGTCTTAAGTCCTATATAGAAGAGCAGTCCCAGATGGTGGCAAAGAGCAAGCAGGTATATGAAGGGCAACGCCAGAAGCTTGTGGAGTCTGCTCAGGAACGTCGGACCGTAGAGCTTGTAAAGGAACGCGCCCAAAGCCTGCATGAGAGAGAAGAAAACAAAGAAGATCAGAAGATAACCGATGATATCGGGTCGTCCAGATTTATAAGAGGGGTTATTAACGGTGAAGGTTAAGGTCCTAATGGTAGCCTTTATATTAAAGATAGTTGTATTTGGTCTCTGGTTTGCCATGAGTTCAGGCCTTGTGGACTTTGGCATTGTGCATGCCGAGCAGCCTCTTATCCGCGAGACCGTTGTGACAGATGGTGTTAAGGTCGTTGATCTTGAGGGCGGTGATATCGCCGTAGAAGGTGAGGGGGCGATAGAGGCAGATACCGATAGCCTTATTACAGACACCGAACGTAGTATGCTTGAGGCTATGAAGCGTAGAGAAAGTGAGCTGAAGGCAAGGGAAGATAACCTTAAAAAATATGAACAGAGGCTGGCAGTCGTCAACAGCGAGCTTGACCTGCGTATGAAGGAGCTTAAAGCCACAAAAGATGTCGTGGATAAAGCCCTGCTAAAGCTTAAGATCGCAGAGAAGTCACGCTCAAAGAGGGTTGTTAAGATATACGAGTCAATGGCCCCGGAAGAGGCCGCCGCAAGGATAGAGAATCTTGATGAGAAGACAGCGGTTATGATCCTATCTACCATGAAAGAGAAGAAGGCTGGTGCCGTGCTCGGTCTGGTCTCGGTGGAGAAGGCCGTCAGGTATAGTCAGTTGATGAATAAATCGCTGGTCGTGAAGAAGAAAAAACGCTGATAAACTCTAAGCGTCTTTTCTTGATATTCTTATATTTTGAACCCTGTATATATCTAAGTTTTAACTATAAAACCTACTACTGATAAGCAAAGGCCATGGAGATGACTCCATGGCCTTTGCCTGTTTTTATGGCTGCAAAATTTACCCTAAAGGAAAATAATACCTCGCTAAAACTTCCCACCGAGGTTGTTTTTTCAATTCATCATTATCGTAACTTATTCATTTTAAAGACTTTTATGGCTCAAGCGAGAGCTGGCATGCAAGTTGCATTAGAATAGCGTTGCAGGCAGAGCTATATTGTGGAGCTGAGCAGTTATGAGCGGTATTTTTCAAACAAATAGTCAGGACGATTATCTCTTGAGGCAACAGAGAGCGGCGATGCGTCCTGAGCTAGCCCCTGGTGCAAGAGGCGCGCAGAAGCCTTCTGCTATTAGTGGTTCTAACTCTGAGTTCATTAAGGCCTCAGCCGACGCAAGAGCTCTGGAAAAGACCAGAGCCAGCGAACTTGCCCGCAGCTCCGCGCAAGATAACAAACGAGCGGCAGCGCAAGCACGGTGGCAGGTAGCAGAAGATAGGCGTCTTGACGCAATTGA
>CAZUFI010000001.1:18599-20210 GCA_964618745.1 uncultured Thermodesulfobacteriota bacterium
CATTAAAGAGGCTTATCTAGAGGCCCATACTAAAGAAAAAGGTCTTGAAGCAGAGAAGGGAAAAGCACCGGTAACGCAGAAGACTATAGACTCGCCCGGCACAAACACGAGAGCTACTACAGGGCCAAAGACGATTCCTCAACAGGGTGCAGAGGCACTTAACCTCTCGATTGAGGAGCTGGCGATGGACTTGGGTGATGCCGTCGATAGCGCGGATCTCGTAGAGGCCATAACAGGTAAAGATCCAAATGCTGGCTCCGGGCTCTCTAAAGAGCATAGCACGGGCGGTCATAAGCAGGATATGGCAGCGATGAAGAACGATGGTAAGGCAGAGGGGATGGCGCAAAGTAAAGACACTAACAACGGGGTAGAGGCGGCAAAAAAGGCTAGCCAGACAGCACCCAAGACCTTTAACTTTGGAAAGCTACAGGAAGGCGTATTTAATGCGGTAGACAGGGGATTAAGGTTAAGTCTTGCCAGTGGCGGGCAAAACGCAAAACTAACGCTTCGCCCGGAAAGTCTTGGTGAACTGCGCATTAAGCTGACGATAGGTGACGATGGTCAGGTCCAATCAAAGATAATGGTAGATAATGCGACGGTAAAGAGCATTTTAGATAGTGATGCCGCAAGGCTTAAGAATATATTCAATGAGCAGGGCCTTGACCTGAAGAGTTATTCTGTTGAGGTCGGCAATGGCTGGTCCGGCAAGAGTGCCAAGGGCGATGGTTCTGGCTTTGGCTTTAATGGTAGAGGATCGCAGAGTGCCTACGGTGAAGATAGTGGCGCGGTCACAACGGAGCTGGATACATCAGTTATGGCAGGTGGCGCATACGGAACAGTTGGCGGCGCCCTGGATCTATTTGCTTAATAGAGAAAATCAGTAATATAGCGGGGGTCTATTATGAGTTTTATGAGCGAGATAAATGCTGCAACCGGGGTTCGAGAGACATCGGAAATTCCTGTAAAAAAAGAGATAGGCAAAGAGGCCTTTCTTATTTTGCTTGTTGCTCAGATGGAGTATCAGGATCCGCTGGATCCGACCGATAATACAGAGTTTGTCTCTCAGTTGGCTCAGTTTAGCTCTCTTGAGGCGTTGCAGAACCTGCAGGCTGATATGGGCGATGTCTCGGGTAATATGAGTGCCCTCAGGCATCAGACAAGCTCGGATCTGGTAGGCAGGGTAGTAACGGTCGAGGGCTCGGACTTTAATTATAGCGGTAACCCTGTGCCACTTGCCTATGATTTGGGTGGCTACGCAAATGATGTCAAGATCAAGATAGTAGATTCCAGTGGAAAGGTGGTTCGTACTATTCAGGGTGAAGGAGGCCCTGAAGGAGATTATCAATTCTTATGGGACGGTAAGGATTCAGAGGGTCTTGATGCTGGCGTAGGTACGTATAGTGTCGAGATATCGGCTGCCGATGCTGGCGGAGAGGATGTAGGTGTCATCACATACATAAGTGATATGGTCTCAAGCGTGATATTTAAAGATGGCGAGTCCTTCTTGAATGTTGGTGCCATGTTGGTCTCAGTAGATAAGGTTACGGGAATTTATTAAAGATAAGTACTAGCGCAAAGCCGGCATGGCCGGTGCAAAGCCGGTTTAACCGG
>CAZUFI010000001.1:20310-40762 GCA_964618745.1 uncultured Thermodesulfobacteriota bacterium
AACGGCTTTAAAAGCAGTAGGGTATTATTTGAGGACGTTATGGCCCAGACTGCTTCCGGCGCTAACGAGATAGGACTTGGTGTTAAGATGTCCGGGACGCAGCGGCTCTTCTCGCAGGGTGCATTCGAGACAACGGCCTCAGGGCTGGATATGGCGATAAGCGGCAATGGGTTCTTCACGCTTGCCGATAGTACGGGAACTTATTACACAAGGGCCGGTCAATTCAGGATAGATAAAGACGGCTTCCTTGTAAACCCGGGGGATCTTAGTGTACAGGGTTATATGGCAGATGCCTCAGGTGTACTGGGAAATATTATAGGTGATATCCAGATATCCAACTCGGCTATCGCCCCTAATTCAACTGCAACCGTTGAGATCTCTGCTAATGTAGATTCAAATGCAGTTATAACAGGATTTGTCTTTACCTCCGGGTCAAATGAAGATATTGCCGCCAATGATGGCTCTGGATTTACCGCAGATCTTATCACCGACGGCGGGCTTACCTCAGGGACCTCGTATAGCGGAACCGAGGTCGCGGTAGCAATAAAAAATGCCCTTGAAGGCACAAACAGTAGTGGTGATACCTATACCGTAGCCTATGCCGATCAGACCGGTCTTTTTACAATAACCAGTGATTCCGCCAATTCTAATTCCATTACCATCGACTGGGACGGTGCTTCTACGGCCAATACACTTCTGGGTTTTACAGCGGATGATACAATAGCTGTTGCTGCAAGTGCTTCTAGTGATGTAGCGGCAGGGGCCTTTACCGTTGCCAATGCAGCCGATACAAGCAACTTTTCAGTGCCCGTCACCGTCTATGATTCACTGGGGAATGACCACGTTATAACGGTCTACTTCAGGAAAGATAGCCTTGGCGGTACCGGCAATATCTGGGACTGGTATGCCGTAGTTGATGCGGCAGACTCAACCTCGGGAAATACAGAGTTGCAGGCAAATGGCACGCTTGTCTTTAATACTACAGGAGCTTTATTTAGTGACTCCTCCGTAACATACCCGACCGGTGGCTTTGACTTCTCTGGCGGCGGTGTCCAGAACCAGACGATAGACTTTGACTTTGGGTTATCCACCGTAGCCGGCGGGACAGGTAAGGAGGGTCTTACCCAGTACGGTACTGATTCTGCGGTAAGTGCTCTGGCGCAAGACGGCTTTACCGCCGGTTCTTTGCAGAGGATAAGCGTAGACTCGGAAGGACTCGTTGAGGGGGTATTCTCCAATGGTAGAACCCGTAATCTGGCTCAATTGATCCTTGCTACCTTCCAGAGCCAAGAAGGTCTCTCCGGGGTAGGCAGGACTCTCTATCAGGAGACCGCAGATTCCGGCCAGCCTTTGCTGAGTAATCCGGGCAGCTCTGGAAAGGGGCTTATTCAGTCAAGTACCCTGGAGCTTGCTAACGTTGATCTAGCCTCAGAGTTTATTAGTATGATTACCGCTCAGAGAGGTTTTCAGGCTAATTCAAGGATTATCACTACTACAGATGATATCCTTGCCGAGCTGGTTAACCTTAAAAGGTAATTAACAGGTAGGTAGGTTTTTCCCCGAGGCGGGGCGTGCCGTAAGGCACGCCCCGCCTTAACTTATTGAAGTCTATAAGCTTTTAACTATTCATCTTCCCCGCCCAAGATCTCTTAATCAATGTCATAATAATGACACCACTTTGTTCAATCCTTTGACTAATCAGATAGCGATGATCAACCCATGGGTCTTCTGTTCTGTATAATATATAATATAATTATATAGTTACTGGCATTTCAATTTTTTGACATTCCATTTTGAATAATGGCATGACTATTGCATTAAGATAGATTAGAGAAAAGTTGAGGTAAGCAGTGCTCTAGGGGTAATAAGCAGTACTTAGGATGCTGATTATTGTTTTTATACCGTAGGAGGGTATGTCAGATGGCGAAAGATGAAGATGCAAAGAAGGATAAGCAGGATGCCGAGGGTGGTGAAGAAGAAGATGAAGGGGCAGAGGGTGGAAAGAAAAAAGGTGGAAAATTCTCTCCAAAGGCCTTATTAGCCAATAAGAAGAAACTTATTATGTTCGGTGCCCCTGTTATCCTTGTAATTATACTGGGGGTTGTGGGCTATACCATGTTTATGAAGCCCCCACCTGAGGTTGAGACGACAAAAGAGGCTAAAAAAAGTGACAAGTCGAGCAAAGATAAAGACACCAAGGCCGATGCCGAGCCCGCTGAGTACGACGAAGAAGATATTGAGACGCAAGAGGGCGGTGATGCCTTCTTTGGCGGCAAGGCCAATATCTTTGAGATGAAGCCTTTTGTCGTAAATCTTCAGGACAATTCAGGGACAAGGTATCTGAAGCTAACCATCGGCATTGAGCTGGACTCACCGGCGACAAAGAGGCAGCTTAAGAGCATGAAGCCCAAGGTAAGGAACTCTCTGATAATTCTTCTTAGCAGTAAGAGCTATACAGAGATCGGTTCTATCCAGGGTAAATACAAGTTACGTGACGAGATAGTAGAGAGGATAAATCACATCCTGCATGGCGATAAAGTAAAGACGGTTTATTTTACCGAGTTTGTTGTGCAGTAGATAATGGCGAAATAGGTAAGCACTACCGCCGGGCAGCTTGACCTGCCTCGGCGGCTTCCTTAAAACACAGAGAGTCAAAATGGCAGAACAATTACTATCACAGAATGAGGTCGATGCCCTTTTAAAGGGAGTCTCCGGCGGCGATATAAAGACCGCTGTTAAAGAAGAGGAACCGGTCAGTGAAGACGGCGTACAAAACTACGACTTTACCAGCTACAGCAGGATTATTCGTGGCCGTATGCCGGCCTTTGAGATGGTCACCGATAGGTTCTGTAGGCAGTCCCGTGGCACTATCTCGGATATGCTCGATAAGGTCGTTGATATAACGGCCGAGAAGGCGCAGCTTGTCCGTTTTGGCGACTTCCTCAAGAACCTGCCACTGCCATCGAGCATGAATATCTTTCATCTCTTGCCGCTTCGGGGTAGCGGTATGTTGGCGATCAACCCTAATCTGGTCTTTCAGATCGTTGCTAATTATTTTGGTGGGGATACCCGGTTCGAGTTCCGGGTAGAGGGTAAGGAGTTTACCTCACTTGAGCAGATGGTTATCAAGAAGTTCGTTAATATTATCTTTGAAGATCTCAATAAGGTCTGGAAGCCGGTCCATGAGGTTACTTTTACCCTTACCGGAACCGAGACGAATCCGCAGTTTGTAAATATCATGAGTACCTCCGAGGTTGTTGTTCTTGTCCAGTTCAATATCGAGGTCGAGGGCAAGACCAATAACTTCTTCCTTTGCATACCGTACTTCACGCTAGAGCCTATTAAGGAAAAGCTATACGGCGGGTACAGAGAGGATATGAAGGAGATAGATACGAAGTGGAAGGATATGCTCAAGGAGCAGTCAATGGGGCTGACCATCGATGCCAGCGTAAATATAGGGGAGACCGATATTACCCTTGCTGAGGTCCTTAACCTGAGAGAGGGTGATGTTATTCAGCTGGATCGTAGCATTAAAGAGCCGCTTATTATGGATATAGAGGGCATACCTAAACTTAACTGTATTGCCGGAAAGTCCGGCAGGAATTATGCAATACAAATTACCGGGAAAATCGAATAAAAGGGGGCTGTTATGGCTGATGATGAGAATAAAGACGCAACGCCTGAGGAAAATGTAGACGGGGCACCAGAGGCAGAGGCAACGCCAGAGGCAGAGGCACCTGCTGCCGACGCAGCACCTGCTGGTGAAGCATCCGCTGAAGAAGAAGAAATGGACGATGAGACAAAGGCATTTCTAGAGGCCGGCAAGAAAGACGAAGAGGCCAAGGCCAAGGCTGCGGCAGAGGCTGCCGGAGAAACTGCTGGCGAAGCAGCCTCCGCTGGCGAAGCAGGATCCGACGCTGAAGAAGAGATGGACGATGCTACAAAGGCATTTCTTGAGGCCGGTAAGGTCGATGAAGAGGCCAAGGCCGCAGCCGCCGCAGGTGCAGCACCCGCACCCGCCGCCGCACCGGCTGAAAAAGAAAAACCAGAGGCAGATGTTCAGTCCGTTGCTTTTTCAAATCTTACCGGTCAGGGCGTTGGCAATGTAGCCAATATGGATATGATCCTTGACATCCCGGTAACGGTATCTGTGGAGCTTGGTAAGACAAGAATATTGATCAATGAGTTGCTCTCGCTTGGGCAGGGTTCGGTGGTGGAGCTTAATAAGCTTGCCGGTGAGCCAATGGAGATTATGGTCAACGGAAAGCTGATAGCTCGCGGTGAGGTCGTTGTAGTCAATGAGAAGTTTGGCGTCAGACTTACCGATATCATTAGCGTAACAGAGAGGATAAGTCAGCTGGGATGACGGAATCATACGTATATCATATGGCAAAGATGTTGTTGGCTCTTGCCATTGTTTTAGTGGTCTTTGGCGGTGGCGCATATCTCTTTAAGCGTTACGTCTTTGGCAGGGGGCGTGGTCTTGGCAGGTTAGGTGGCCCGGGTGCGCAGGTAAAGGTCTTGAGCCGCAACTTTATAGAGTCTCGCAAAAATATCGCTATCGTCGATGTCGCAGGTGAGGTGCTGGTCCTTGGCATAACCCCCACAGCGATAACTTTCCTTACTAAACTTGAAGAACCCGAGGCCATCGAGGCCGTGCGCAGTAGCGGGCGTCGGAGTTCGCGGAGCTTTGTAGATATATTTCAGGAAAAATTAGGAAAAAAGAATACCAAGCAGAAAACCAATAACAGTAAGGAATAGAGGGTTAATAATTAACTATGAAGAAAGTTGTTTTTTATATAGTGCTCATCGGGGTTATCTTCATGCCGGCTATTGGTCTTGGCGCAGAAGGCGATCTCATCCCCGGACTTAGCATTACTATAGGGGACGGCGCAGAGGGCGGTACATCAACGGCAATACAGATCGTTATTCTGCTGACGGTCCTTTCACTTGTACCGTCTATCCTTATTATGATGACCTCCTTTACAAGGCTTATTATTGTATTTGCACTGCTTCGCCAGGCCGTTGGTGTCCAGTACGCACCGCCAAATCAGGTCGTTGTTGGAATGGCCTTATTCCTTACTTTTTTTATTATGTTCCCGACCTTTCAGACTATGAACGACGAGGCATTTACCCCTTATAAAGACGGGGATATGTCGCAGACCACGGCTCTGGCAAAGGCCGGCGAGCCGCTCAAAGCCTTTATGCTTAAAAACGTCCGTAAAAAAGACTTAAAGCTATTTATGAAGATTACCGGAGAGCAAGAGATTCAGAACAAAGAGGCCGTGCCTTTCCATGTCCTGGTGCCTGCCTTTGTTACCAGCGAGCTGAAGACGGCCTTCCAGATTGGCTTTCTTATTTATCTACCTTTTCTTGTTATAGATATGGTCGTTGCCAGTGTGCTTATGAGTATGGGCATGATGATGTTGCCGCCGGTTATGATCTCGCTGCCATTTAAGCTGATGCTCTTTGTTTTGGCCGATGGCTGGTATTTACTTGTGGGTTCTCTGGTCAATTCTTTTGGTTAGCGAATGGTAATGATACTTAAAATTAGAGGTGCTGATTATGACTCCTGAACTTGTTATATCCATTGGAAAAGATACCATTCAGATGGCGCTGAGCCTGAGCGTGCCGATACTGCTCTGCGGCATGGCGGTGGGTCTTACGGTCAGTATTTTTCAGGCCGTAACACAGATTCAGGAGATGACGCTTACCTTTGTGCCAAAGATAATTGCGGTCTTTCTGGCTTTGCTCTTATTTTCTTCTTGGATGATAGAGATGCTGGTGCAGTACACAACGTATATATTTGTAAATATACCGAACTATATCAGGTAACTAGCCATGGAGTATATAGAACATATAATAAGAAACTCGCCGACCTTTCTATTTGTATTTGTCAGGACCGGCTCGATTGTGCTGCTGGGCCCGGTCTTTGGTACTCCTACGATTCCGCTGCGCGTTAAGCTTGGTTTGATTGTACTCTTAAGCGTTGTTCTCTTTCCAATGGTCACGCCGGTTGCGATGCCGCAGACAATGATAGGACTAACCCTGGGGCTTGGCTCGGAGATCGCCATAGGGGCTGTGGTAGGGCTTGTCGCAAGATTTGTCTTCGCCTCTTTTGAGTTCGCCGGTCAGGTCGTTGGTTTTCAGATGGGGCTTGGTATGGCCAATGTCTATGATCCGATCAATAGCGCGCAGATCACAGTGCTCGGTAAACTTATGAGTATTATAAGTATGCTTGTCTTCTTATCGATCAACGGTCATATCATGGTGATAGCCGCCCTTAAAAAAAGCTTTGAAGTTATACCTCCTTATGGTTTTAACTTCACCGGCACTCTTATGGAGCAGATCCTGTATATGTCGCGAGAGGTCTTTATAACCGGTGCAAAGGTAGCGGCCCCTGTTATGGGTACGATTCTTCTTGTTAATATCGGCCTTGGAGTAGGTGCTAGAGCCGTACCGCAGCTTAATATGTTTGTTGTTGGTTTTGCTATTGCGATAATGGTTGGTTTTATGATTATCGGTTTATCGATGGAGTTTTATTACGCAGCGATGTCAAGTGCCTTTGAAGATATGTGGATAAAGATCTTTCAGATGTTAGAGGTTATGTGAGATGGCCGATGACGGGCAGGAGAAAAGTGAAGAACCTACCTCGCGAAAACTTGAGGATGCAAGAGAGAAAGGCGACGTCCCTGATAGTAAAGAGATGGCGACCTTCTTCTCTATTCTCTCGGCACTCATTTTGCTTTATTTTTTTGGTCACTGGATGCTCGACGGTATGGGGAGTTTTATGAGGGATACATACTCTAATATTGAATTCAACGAGATGACCCCTGAGATGGCGGTTGCCCTCTTTGGCAAGGTAACTCTTAAGCTTGCCATAACATTGCTGCCGGCCTTTTTGATAATGCCTTTTTTCGCTATAGCAGGAAAGCTTCTGCAAAACGGTATTGTCTTGAGTTCTAAGGCTGTGGTGCCGGATATCACTAAGATTAATCCGCTCTCAGGTCTTAAGAACTTATTCTCTACGAAGTCCCTTGTCGAGCTCGTTAAAAACGTCGCCAAGATATCAGTCGTTGGTTATGTGGTCTACGGGGTAGTCAGCGAAGAGTGGCTGAACCTGCCAAGTCTCATGGATATGGAGCTTGTCACTGCCATCGGCTTTACGGCAAACCTGGCGTTTCGCATTATTATAAGGACTGTCTGGGTTTTGCTAATTATCGGTTTTATAGATTATCTCTACCAGAAATATAACCATAAGAAAAAACTTAAGATGAGTAAAGAAGAGGTAAAGGAAGAGCATAAAGAGAGCGAGGGTGATCCGCTGGTAAAGGCGCGTATAAGGACGGTCCAGCGCCAGATCGCAAGGCAGCGTATGATGCAAGAGGTCCCGGAAGCAGATTTTGTCGTTACCAACCCGACTCATCTGGCCGTAGCCGTTAAATATGATAAAGAAAACAGCAGCGCACCGATGGTCGTTGCCAAGGGCGCGGGCCTTATAGCCGAGCGTATAAAAGAGATCGCCAAAGAAAACGCAATACCTGTTATCGAGAATAAGCTGCTTGCAAGGAGTCTCTTTAAGTTCGTAGATATTGGTATGGTTATCCCAGAGACCCTGTATAAGGCAGTGGCCGAGATGTTGGCTTACGTATATGGACTTAAAAACAAGAAGGGCCGGTAGTTAGGAGAAGTGCCAGATGGCTGGAATGACGGATAATTTGAATTGGTTAAAGAAGTGCGGCGAGTTCGCCCTGCCTGTAGGTATTGTCGTGGTTCTGGCCGTGATGATTCTGCCAATGCCGCCCTTTATCCTGGATATAATGTTGACCTTTAACATTACGCTCTCGCTTATAATTCTGCTTGTCGCCGTCTATGTCAAGAAGCCGCTGGAGTTCTCGACATTTCCGACGATACTGCTGGTCTCTACATTGTTCAGGCTCTCGCTAAATGTCGCTACGACGCGTCTGATCCTGCTGCGTGGCTCTGAGGGTACGGGGGCCGCCGGTGAGGTCATTAGAAGTTTTGGTAACTTCGTTGTAGGCGGAAACTTTGCCGTTGGTTTTATTATATTCGCCATTCTCGTCATCATTAACTTTATGGTCATTACAAAAGGTGCCGGGCGTATCGCCGAGGTCGCAGCCAGGTTTACTCTCGATGCTATGCCGGGTAAACAGATGAGTATTGATGCTGATCTTAACGCCGGAATAATAGCGGAAGATGAGGCAAAGGCACGCAGGGAAGAGGTCTCGCTTGAGGCTGATTTTTACGGCTCAATGGACGGTGCCAGTAAGTTTGTCCGAGGTGATGCCGTTGCGGGCATATTAATTACGCTTATAAATATCGGCGGCGGTCTTGTCATAGGTGTCTTCCAGCAGGGTATGCCGATGATGGAGGCTGCCTCAACCTATACGCTTCTGACCGTCGGTGATGGTCTGGTAACACAGATTCCGGCCCTCATTATATCTACGGCAGCAGGTATCGTCGTCTCTAACATTAGCTCGGATCAGGGCCTTAACACCAGGCTTGGCAATCAGTTTAAGCTTCATCCAAAGCCGATAATGCTCGCTGGTATTATACTCTTTATAATGGCTCTTGTTCCGGGGCTTCCTCAGGTGCCGTTCTTTATCTTGGCTTTTCTGACCTTTGGTACAGGCTACCTGATCTATAAAGGGGCTGCAAAAAAGAAGGTCGAAGAGGCTGCGGCAAAGGAGCAGGCAAGGGTTGCTCCAAAGAAGACCAAGCGCGAGCCTATAGATGAGGTTCCGCTGCTCGATATTCTGGGGCTTGAGGTCGGGTACCGCCTGATCCCTCTTGTAGATGAGAGCGAGGACGGGGAGCTGCTGGAGAGAATAAGAGGGATAAGAAGGCAGTTTGCCGATGAGATCGGCCTGATCGTGCCATCGGTGCATATTAAAGATAACCTTCAGCTTAGTCCTACCGGGTATGTTTTTTACGTAAAGGGGCTTGAGGTTGGCAGGGGCGAGCTTATGGTTGGTCATGTGCTAGCTCTTGACCCGGGCAATGCACGCGGCGGGCTGGAGGGTATACAGACCAAGGATCCGGCCTTTGGGTTGCCGGCTATCTGGGTCTCGGATGCAGAGAAGGAAAGAGCCCAGATGCTTGGCTACACAGTCGTTACGCATGCTGCAATCGTTGCGACCCATATCAGCGAACTTGTTAGGGTAAATAGCGAGGAGCTTCTTGGCCGTCAAGAGGTGCAGAGCCTTCTTGATAAGGTCGCAAAGACCCATCCAAAGGTCGTCGAAGAACTGGTCCCCGGCCTTATGAATGTCGGTGGGGTGCAGAAGGTCTTACAGAACCTCTTGCGTGAGCGGGTATCTATAAGGGATATTCAGACGATATTGGAGGCGATTGCCGACTACGCCTCTTTGACAAAGGATCCTGATGTTATAACCGAGTACGTAAGGGTAAAGCTGGCCAGGCGCATTTCACGCGGGCTTGTTACGGCAGACAATACGATCCCTGCTATCTCGCTTAGCCATGAAATAGAGGAGAAGATCTCGGGTGCTGTAAAGGAGACGCAGCAGGGCGTATTCTTTGCAATCGATCCGACCTTCGCCCATAGCCTGTTGACGATGATAGGTGATGCGCTGGAGGAGGCCGTCAGCACCGGCGTTCAGCCGGTTATTCTGGTCTCTCAGGAGACCCGTCGTTTTGTTAGAAAACTAGTAGAGAAATCTTATCCCGCGATATCCGTACTGTCGCACAATGAGATAGCGGATAACATCAATGTACAGACCTTAAAGGTAGTGAGGGTGAGCGATGCAAATTAGAAAATTCAGAGGCGTAGATGTTAAAGAAGCCTTGAGTGCCGTAAAAGAAGAACTAGGTGCCGATGCTCTTATCCTGGAGACGAGGAAGTCGGTAAGCGGCGGTTTTGTCGAGGTTAGTGCCGTCATAGAAGTAGACGACCCCGTCTCCACAGAGCGTTCGCCCGGAGAGCATTCGCCCGGAGAGCGTTCGCTCGGCGACCATCCATTCTCAGAGCGATCCATAGCAGAGCGTTTTACAGCAGGGCATTCTCTAAATGACCAGAGACGTAAAAATCCTAATGTCTCCGGCCTACCAGATAAAGAAAAGCCGAGCCCTGCCAGCTCCCGGGGCGCAAGCTATGGCTCGCAATATGTGGCAGAGGAGGACGGGACTAGCCACGTACTAAGAGAGCTTCGAGGTCTGAAGGATTTTCTCAGTGTCATCTCTGTGCGTGATGAGACTCAGGGTGGTAAGAATTTTCTTAAGATAGAAAAGGAGATGGACAGTAGCGGGATCGACAGGTCTTTTGTCCACGACGTTCTGATCTCAACAATAACCAAGGCCGCGCAGGATGGCGATGGCACTGATATAGACCTGCTTAGAAGCCGAGTCAAGAGTGCTGTCTTAAGCGAGATAGCGACCAAAAATCCGATATCTGAAAGTGGCCAGACAATCCTTGCGCTAGTAGGTCCAACCGGGGTTGGCAAGACCACGACGGTCGCAAAGCTGGCGTCTATAATGGCTCTGAAGAAAAAAAAGAAGGTAGCCCTGCTTACTATGGATACCTTTAGGATAGCCGCGGTTGACCAGCTTAAGAGGTACGGCGATATAATCGGTGTTCCTGTCAGTGTCGCAGAGACCCCGGCTGATGTGCAAAGGCTTTTGCATGAGCATGCCGACAAAGACCTTATTCTTATAGACACGGCAGGGCGCGGGCGTGGCGATATCGAGCAGATGAAGAAGCTTCATGCCCTTGCGGAGCTGGACGTTAAGGTTAAATTCAACCTAGTACTAAGCGTCAATACGCGTGATGCGTATCTCTACGATACTGTGAAAAGATTTCGCGGTGTTGGTATAGATTCATTGACATTTACCAAGCTCGATGAGAGCTCGGAGTTTGGCCCTATCCTTAACACGGCACTTTATTCGGGTAAGCCGGTGGCATTCTTTACCGACGGACAAAGAGTGCCGGAGGATATTGAGGCCGCAAGCAGCAAGAGGCTGGAGAGTCTTTTTCTTTTAAATTAAGGAATTATTGGAGGAGCAAGTAATGGATCAGGCTGATACACTTAGAAAAATGGCCGAGCAGCAGGGTGGCGATAAACCAGAGGAGTTGAAAGATGACTTTGGTAATGTAATGGTCGTCTCGGTGACAAGCGGCAAGGGTGGGGTCGGCAAGACCAATACCGTTGCAAACATTGCCATAGCACTTGCTCATATGGGAAGGCGAGTCTTGCTGCTTGACGCAGATCTTGGGTTAGGGAATCTGGATATACTTCTGGGGCTTGCGCCAAAGTATAATATCGGGCATTTTCTTAGAGGAGAGAAGACACTGGAAGATGTCCTTATAAAGGGGCCGGCTGGTATCTGGATCTTACCTGCGACCTCGGGGTTAAGCGAGCTTACGAGCTTAAGCGTTGAGGATCGTCTTGCAATATCGGCCCATATCGAGGAGCTCGGTGATAAGATCGATGTGATGATTATCGATACGGCAGCCGGTATCTCGGAAAATGTTTTGTTCTTTAATATGGCAGCGCACGAGATAATAGTTATAGCCTCCCCGGAGCCTACATCTATCACAGATGCCTATGCCCTTATTAAGGTTATGCATAGAAAATATGGCGAGAGATCTTTTCGCTTATTGGTGAATTCCGTTAAGAGTCGCAACGAAGGGCTTGATGTTTATAGGAAATTAAGTCTTGTTGCCGCAAAATTTCTTAATGTTTCTGTTGACTACCTTGGCTGTGTGCTTTACGATGAGAACTTACCTAATTCCGTTATTCAACAAAGAGCGGTTATTGAGGCCTTTCCATCCAGTGCCGCCAGTATTTGTTACAGAGAACTTGCCAGAGAACTAGACCAGCTTCAGCCGCGAACAGATGTAAATGGAGGGCTTCAATTTTTTTGGCGAAAGATGGTAGGTAACGGTATTTAAAGGGATTCAACCGGTGATCGTGACTTTGTTCTAAAATAATAGAATTGTATTTTGAGGATTTTATAGATGTACGGAACCATTGAAACTAAATATCTGACAGGGCTTTCAAAGAGGGATCATCTGATAGTTGAGCACGCCTCGCTGGTGAAGATTATCGCCCACCAGCTGGCCATTCACCTGCCTCCTCATATCGATGTTAATGATCTTATGGGCTCGGGTTCTATCGGTCTTATCGAGGCCGTTGATAAATTTGACCCCGATAGGGGTGTAAAGTTTAAAACTTATGCTACAATCAGAATAAGAGGGGCGATTATGGATGAGCTCCGTAACATGGATTGGATGAGTCGTTCCATGAGGGAGAAGTCCAATCAGCTGGTAAAGGCCTATGATATAGTTGAAAAGCGTCATGGTAGGCCGGCTGAGACAGAAGAGGTCGCCGAGTTTCTAGGCATTAGCCATGATAATCTTTTTACGCTCCTGCGGGAGGTAAGCTCTTTTAGCGTCTTGAATATAGAGGATCTGGGCCTTAAAGACGGCGAGGGAATGAATATCCTGGACTGTATAAAAGACCCGAATGGAAAAGACCCGGTAACGGTACATAAGTTAAAAGAACTTCGAGAGACCATTAAGAACGCAGTGGATCATCTTCCTGATAAAGAAAAACTAGTAGTCTCGCTTTATTATTATGACGAATTGACGATGAAGGAGATAGGCAGAGTCCTTGATATTACCGAGAGTCGAGTTTGTCAGCTTCATAGTCAAAGCATGCACAGGCTGAAAGGTCGCCTTAAAAAGATTATTAAAGGCGAGTAATACCTTTTTTTATTGTATAGATATTTTGTAAAATTTCCCGGTAAGTTATATCCCATCACGTAATTTTCACTTTTTTTCTGCATAAATCATCTAAGTTAAAGATATTCCAAATATATCCGATAAAATATTGAGGGGAGATATGCCAACAAACGAAGATATCAAAAAACTGCTCTCAAGCGATGATCCGGCAGACAGAAGAATTGGCTGTGGTGAGCTTGAAGAGAACTGGTCTTTGGAGTTTATTCCTGACCTTGTGCATCTGATCGCCGATGAGAATATCGGTGTTAGGGAGGCAGCCGTTAATGCGCTGATAGCATCTGGCACTTCGCAGGCGGCCGAGGCGATTGCTCCTCTGCTGGACTCAGATGATCCGGCAATCAGGAATATGGTCGTAGAAATACTGACGGCGTTGAAGGAGTCAGCTCTCGATACTGTTATGAAATTGACAGAGAGCAGGGATGACGATATATCCAAGTTTGCTGTAGATATTCTAGCTCTCTGGGGTAATCCGGATACCCTCCCTGCACTTTCCATGTTGTGTTCACATCCAAATTCAAATGTCAGAGCAGGGCTTGCCGACGCGCTCGGTGCAGTCGGTGGTAGAAGAAGTTTTGATATCCTGCTGCTTCTCTTAAATGACGATGAGGAATGGGTCAGGTTCTCGGCTGTTGATGCACTTGGCAGGTTCGACGGTGCTGATATCCCGGTTGAGCCCCTGCTGGAGGTTCTGGATAACGATAGTATGCTTGTTAAGACAGGGACGATGGAGGTCATAAGCAAGGTCGCAACCCCTGAGCATTGCACGGCTATACTAACCCGCTTCAGGGATCTCTTAAAGGCCGGTAACTGTCTGCCGATCTCTGCGGTCGTCGATATGTTGGAGAAGGCTGCTTCAAAGGAATGGGGCGAGGGATGCCGTAGGCTTCTTTGGAGTTTTAAGGATGTCTTCTTTGAGTTCTTTACGACCTCACTTGCCGAAGATGACTCGGATATTAGAAAATGTGCCCTTAAAGGGCTCGCCTACCTTGGCGACGAAAGAGGCATCGTCGGGGTCGTTGATTATCTGGAAGGCTTGGATAATGTCGAGGAAGATGACGAAGAGCAGTTTGTAAGTGCTATTGTTGCGATGTCTGATAGTGGAAATATGCCTGATCTCGTTGTATCTAAAGTAGGCAAGAAGACAAAGTACCTTAAGATCTATATTATGGTTGCCGGGGCACTCAAGGCCAAGGGTATGGTTCACGTGCTTGCAGAACTTATCGAAGATGTTGGGAAGAAAGAACTTCGTGCAATCGTTGATGCACTTGAAAAGATAGAGACAAGCGAGAGCGTAGAGGTGCTTAAATCACTTCTCAGAAGTGATGAGGGCCACGTCAGACGCGTCTCGGCCAGAAGCCTGGGGCGTCTTATCGGTACAGAGGCCGTGCCGCTGCTCTTTGACGCGCTCAAGAGTGAGCCGTATAAAGATGTAATGGAGGAGATTACCATTGCTCTCTCCGGCATTCCAACGCAGGATGTTGTCGATGGCTTTGTCGAGTTGCTTGGTCATGATAAGAATCTTTTAAGGGCTATGGCTGTTAGCGGGCTTGGCAGTATCGGTGGTGAAGAGGTCTTTGACCATCTAAAGGGCTGTGTCAAGGACGAGGATCTTGGGGTTAGGAAGACGGTGTACGGGGCTCTGGCAAGGTTGAACTCCGATGATGCCGCACTTGCTCTGGTTGCGGGCCTTAAGGACGCAGACGCAGAGGTACGGCTGACCGTTCTAAAGGCACTTGACCTTAACTGTAAGCATTATGGCGATGATTTTGGCGATCTTTTGATCGGTTTGTTGAAGGATGAAAATATGTGGGTAAGGTATATGGCGGTTCAGCACCTTGGGGAACTAGAGCATGGTCAGGCTGAAGAAGCAATGCTGGAGCTTATAAAGGCCGACGAGCCCCCTGTGAAAACGGCTGTAGCAAAGGCGCTAGAGAAGATTGGTACAATGAAGGCTATCCCGGTTCTGCAAGAGTTAGCGGATTATCCGGATGAATCTGTCCATGAGGCGGTTATGGAGGCGATTGATTCTATAAAATGGATGCACTCAAATTAAAAATGAATTCTAACAAGCCTGTGCTGACTGCAGAGACCTATGTCAAGCTCAGGGATTTTATTGATACAAAGTGCGGTATTCACTTTGCGGACAATAAAAAGTACCTGCTTGAGAAAAGGCTTTTCAAGAGGATTGAGCAGAAAAACCTCAAGACCTATGAGGATTATCTATGTTACTTGACCTACGATAAAGGCAAGGACATAGAGATGCGCCTGCTCTATAACTCTATATCTACCAATGAGACGAGTTTCTTCAGAGACCCTGTGCAGCTCGATGTCTTCAGGCGTGGCGTTCTGCCGGCGATGATTGAAGCGAAGAAGGCACGAGGTGAAAAAACTTTCAAGATCTGGAGCGCGGCCTCATCAACAGGGGAAGAACCCTTAACCCTTGCAATGATACTTATGGAGGAGGGGCTTCACACGCTTGGCTGGACTATTGATATTATAGGTAGCGATATAAGTGAGGGAGTCCTCAGCATGGCCGCAAAAGGCGAGTATGAGAACTATGCCGTGCGTAATACATCGCAGATACTATTGAAGAAATATTTCACCAAGGTAGGCAACCTGCACAAGATAAAACCTGAGGTAAGTAAGTTTGTTAAGTACAAAAACATAAACCTTCTCAATGCCAATGATACCAGGATAGTCAGGCAGCGTGATATTGTTTTTTGTCGTAACGTGCTTATCTACTTTACAGATGCAACCAAGAAAAAGGTTGTCAATAATATATATGACTCACTCGCACCAGGTGGATGTTTGTTTGTTGGTTTCTCAGAGTCATTGCATAATATAACAAGGCTGTATAAACCCGTTAGTATAAAAAACTCTGTTGTCTATAATAAAATGTGAGGAAGTTCTATGAAGAAGCCCGTGCTGATAGTAGATGATTGCGGCACTACAAGGAAACTTCTCTCTTATATGATAAGAGAGAAGGGTTACGTAACTGTAACTGCCGACAACGGAATCGATGCTCTGGAAAAGTTGGCGACTAATCCTGTGGATCTTGTCTTAACTGACCTAAATATGCCTCAGATGGATGGTATTGAGCTTGTAAAGAACATCCGTGCCAATGAGGTCTATGAAGGGTTGCCAATAATAATGATAACTACAGAGAGCGGAGAGCTTGATAAGGAGACGGCCTTTGAGGCTGGTGTTACGGCCTTTCTTATTAAACCTGTCACGCCCAAGAAACTTGTAGAAGAGATTGAGAAGCTACTTTGATTGGTCAACAATGATTTTTGGTTTTGTTTTTTTAAAATCAACGGAGGATAAGAATGGATACTAATATGAAGATCTTGGTGGTAGATGATTTTCCAACCATGAGAAGGATTATGAGAAATCTACTGAAAGAGCTTGGTTGTTCTAATGTTGATGAGGCAGAGGATGGCAGTATGGCATTTGAAAAACTTAAAGGTGATAAATTTGAGTTTGTAATTACGGACTGGAATATGCCGAAGATGACCGGGATTGAGCTCTTAAAGGCAATAAGGTCCGATGATGCTTTAAAGGGGTTGCCGGTCTTAATGGTAACGGCCGAGGCACTGCAGGATAATGTCGTCGAGGCGGTGCAGGCCGGAGTAAGCAACTATATTGTAAAACCTTTTACCGCCGCCGCACTTAAAGAGAAGTTGGACCTAATATTTCCTGGTTAATCAAAGTTTAAAATGGGACTGTTTATTACGTGACGTACTATTTGGCTGTGCAGCAATATTATAAATGGGGTGGGGAAGATCTAAGGTCTTGTAGAATATTAGATAGTTATAAATTGTAAAGTAGGCTCTGCCAGTATAAATTTTAGTGCTTAAAGGAGATATGCCATGAGTGAAGAAAGGTGGGATTCGGTAGTGCAGGACCTTAAAGGAGAGCTCTCGGAGTTGGCAAACTTCGTGGAGAAGACCAAGACAGGGATTGACGGAGTGGAATCAGCGGTCAAGGCCGGTAATGAGGCATTGCCTCAGGCCAACGATCAATTGCAGGCTGTGACCATAGATCTGGAGAAGGCTGCCAACACCATCATGTCTATACTTGAGCACGTTATGAATGAGCAGGACAGGGCCGTCAGTATGCTTGGCGTGCTTAAGAGCTGGGCGCAGGACCTTGACGGACACGATGGTAAGGAAGGGCTTGGTATTATAAGCGTCCTGGACGGATCTTTTTCTAATATGCGCGGAGACCTGACAGAGATACTGACGCATATGAGTTTTCAGGATCTTTCCGGGCAGAAGATAAAGAAGGTTATGTCCGGTTTCTCAGAGGTTCAGAATAAGATTCTTGAGCTTGCCGTGACCTTTGGCTTACAGACGCACCCTAATGAAGAGGTCAAGGAAAAAGACGATCTCATGGATGAGCTGAAAGACGTCTCTGTATCGATGGATCTTAAGCAGGATATCGTCGATAAGATATTCAATGATATGAATAAGAAGGCTGCTACTTGATAAGTAAACGACAGGGAGTGTGATTGTATGGAAGGGATGGAAGGCATGGAGGGGATGGAGGAGATTATCCAGGATTTCATTGTTGAATCCTCGGAGGCTCTAGACTCTTTAGAACAAAAATTTTTGGAACTTGAGGAAAACCCTGAAGATTCGGAGCTTCTCAATGATGTCTTTAGAACTATCCATACGGTAAAGGGAGCGGCTGGTTTTTTAGCCTTTGAGCAGACTGTAGAGGTCGCCCACATCACTGAAGATATTCTCAATCGTCTCCGTAAGGGTGAGATGAAGCTTACCACAGTGATAATGGATGCCATTCTCCAGTCCGTGGATATGCTCAAGGCCCTTTTAAAAAGTATTGAAGAGAATATGAAGGAAGACAAGATGGAGACTGCCCCTGTGGTCAGTTGCCTTAGTGATATTCTGGAAGCCTCAAAGGCTGCTGGAGCTAAGGCCCCTGCGCCAGAGCCAGAGCAGTCCGAGTCGCCAGGGCAAGAAACAGGCGCAGAAGTCTGCGAAGAAGCTCCAGTAGCATCTGAGTCGCCGGAGCCAACTGCCACGCCAGAACCAACTGCCACGCCAGAATCAACTGCCACGCCAGAATCAACTGCCCCGCCGGAGCCAACTGCCCCGCCTGCCAAGAAAGTAGCTGCAAAGGAGAAGGAATATAATATCAGGGTTGACATTTCCCGATTGGATGCCGTTATGGATCTAGTCGGTGAATTGGTGCTGGCACGCAACAGGCTTGACAGGATTGATTCGCGTTTGATGGAGCAATATCACGAGAACGAGCTGGTTGTTCAGCTTGACGAGGCCGTTGCTCAGTTAAGTCTTGCGACCTCTGATCTGCAACTTGCTGTTATGAAGATGAGGATGCAGCCGGTCAGTAAGGTCTTTAATAAGTTCCCGCGTATGGTCAGGGATCTGGCAAAGACCAATGGCAAGGTTATTGATCTGGTTATTAAGGGTGAGGAGACCGAGGTAGATAAGAGTGTTATCGAAGAGATCGCGGATCCGCTCGTTCATATTATCAGGAACTCGGTGGATCATGGTATTGAGTCAATAGACGGTAGGCTTAGTGCAGGTAAGCCAGGTAAGGGTACTATAACCCTCTCGGCATATCAGGAAGGGCGCAATATCTTTATTACTATCGAGGATGATGGTAAGGGGATAGACCCGGAGGCTATCAAGGCCAGTGCCTTGAAAAAGGGCTTGATTACCGAGATTGAGGTTAAGAAGTATACTGATCGCGAGGCATGGGATCTGATATTTATGCCTGGCTTCTCAACGGCCGAGAAGGTGACGGATATAAGTGGGCGTGGTGTTGGCATGGATGTCGTAAAGACCAATATCATGCGCATTAATGGTACTGTTCTCATCGACTCGAAGGTCGGGAAGGGAACCAAGATAACCTTCAGGCTGCCACTGACGCTTGCGATAATCAATGCCCTTAACGTAGAGGCGATGGGTGAGCTTTACGCCATCCCGCTTACTACTGTTATGGAGAATATGCGAGTTCATAAAGACCAGATAAAGATGATCAACGGCAAGAAGATGGTCAATATCAGGGATAGCGTCCTGCCGGTTATTAACCTGGATGACCTGGTCGGCACAGGCGGCGTTGAGAAAGAAGAAGGCGAGTGGATGTATCTGGTTATTGTGGAGATTGGAGACAGGCGTTTTGGTATGCTTGTCGATAAACTCCACGGGCAGGAAGAGATTGTGATGAAGTCTATGGGTGAGTACCTTAAGGGGACGGCTGGAATAGCAGGGGCTTGTGTTACAGGTGATGGTAAGGTTATTTTAATACTTGATATGGGAGGTTTGGTTGAGGTTATGAAGACCAAACACGGAATCGAAGGTGATTTAACTCGCAGCTAAGGGAGGTTGGTTTTCTATGGCATTTGAAAAAAAGCCGATTAGGGTATTGATAGTAGATGATTCGGCCTTTATGAGAAGGGTTGTAAAGGAGATGCTGGAGTCAGACTCGGGTATTGAGGTGATAGGGGCTGCAAAGAACGGGCAAGAAGGCGTTGAGATGACGCTGGAGCTTGACCCTGATGTTGTTACGATGGATATCGAGATGCCCATAATGAACGGGCTGGAGGCCATTGATGCCATTATGGCACGCTCGCCAAGGCCTATACTTGTCTTAAGCTCGATTACCAGCGAGGGTGCTGAGGTTACTTTGGAGGCACTTGATAAAGGTGCCGCTGATTACGTAGAGAAGACGATTGCCCGCTCGGTCCTTGATGTGCTGCAAGTCAAAAAGGATCTGGTCGATAAGGTAAAGGCAGTCTCCAGAAAGCGTCGTATCATAGCGGCGAGTGCGAAGAAGACAGCAGTTCCTTTTATTCGTAAGGCTGTGCACACAACAAAGGATCACATTACCGATCTTGTTGTTATAGGCACGTCAACTGGTGGGCCAAGGGCAGTGCAACAGGTATTGCCAGGGATACCAAAGGATGTGGACGCGGCCTTTGTCATAGCAGTGCATATGCCGGCGGCCTTTACAAAGGCCTTTGCCGATAGGATGAACGTGCACTGTGCTCTGCCGGTAAAAGAGGCTGAGGACGGTGAGCCGATAAGGACGGGGCGTGTATTGGTCGCCCCAGGCGGTGTTCAGACATTGATAGAGAGGAGCTCGGCGGCAGGGGCTAGGATTCATATTACAAAAGAGCCTGCCGGCTCGATATACAAGCCGTGTATTGACCTGACTATAGGCAGTGCTGCCAAGGCTTACGGCTCGCGTGTAATGGGGGTAATCCTTACCGGCATGGGGCATGACGGTAAAGAAGGTATTGCCGCAGTAAAGAAGTGTGGCGGTTGGGCCTTGGCTCAGGATGAGGCCAGCTGCACTGTATACGGCATGCCAAAGGCAGTCGTGGACGCGGGGCTTGCAGATGTAGTAAGCCCGCTCGATAAAATCTCTGATGAGATAGTAAAGTTGCTCTGAGAGGTTTCACCGTATGGACTTAATGACTCTATTAGGGCTTATAGTTGGTTTTTCGGCAATTATTGGCGGCATGATTCTGGAAGGCGGGCATCTTAGTTCGATAACACAGGTGACTGCCGCTGTTATTGTTTTTGGAGGTACGGCTGGTGCTGTTCTTGTTAGCTTTCCGGCTGCGACTATCTGGCTGGGGTTAAAAAATCTTAGAAAGGCATTTTTTAATTCAAGTGTAAA
>CAZUFI010000002.1:0-13809 GCA_964618745.1 uncultured Thermodesulfobacteriota bacterium
TGATAATCGTTCAGCTGCCGTTCTTCCCTGCCAACAGGCCGGGCTATGATCTGGAGGATGCAAACCCTGAGTCTTTGCATGAAGAATTAAGGGCTGTCTATCCCGAGGTCTTTAAATGCGTTGGTTGCGGTACTTGCACCCGGACCTGCCCGATGGATATCGATGTTATGGATTATATCGCTCTTATGAAGAGGGGCGATTTAAAGGGAGCGGCGCATAAGAGTTTTGATTGTGTAATGTGCGGGCTCTGTGCCGCGCGGTGTCCGGCGCAGATATCTCAGTTTACGGCGGCTATGTTTGTTAGAAGGCTTTTTGCAAAGTACGAGATGCCGCAGGCCGAGCACCTTGCCACCAGAGTCAAGGACGTTAATAGCGGTAAGTACGAAAAGATGTTGGATAAACTTTTAAAGATGAAGCAGGGCGATGTGCAGAAGCTCTACGTAGAGCGTGAGAGGGAGCCGGATATGGCCGAGCTTGGCAACTGGCTGCCAGAGGATAAGACACATCTATAATTAGTGATTGTTGGTGCGCCCTCTTGCTTCTGCAGAGCGGTCGAAACAGGTAACGGTCTTTTACGGAGGATAGTATGAGTAGCGGGTATACAAGCGAATTTAAAAAGCTTATAAAAAATGTCGAGGCAACGCGCCCCAAGCGTATAGAGATAGCCAAGAGTGGAGAACACTTTCCGGCCCTTACGATGGATCAGCGCAAAGAGTGGCTAGACCTTTACCACCCTGATTATAAGGACGAGGGTAGGCGTAAGGTTGCTTTAGGGCCGAACAAGGGAGATATCCTCCCGGAAGAGGTCGCTGGCCTGCTTGAGTCTCGTACCATGCTTGATATAGATAATGTAGACCTAACCAAAGCGGACTATGAAACAGATGTTCTGGTCCTTGGCGCGGGTGGCTCTGGAACGGCTGCGGCACTTACGGCAGTGGATGCAGGGTGCGACGTAATACTTGCTACAAAGCTTCGCCACGGCGATTCTAATACAGTTATGGCAGAGGGCGGCATACAGTGCGCGGATCAGGAAGGGGATTCACCTTATTATCACTATCTTGACGTTATCGGTGGCGGGCATTTCAGCAATAAGCCTGAGCTCGTAGCAGCCCTTGCTAATGACGCACCTCTGACTATTCATTGGCTTGAGCAGCTCGGCATGATGTTTGACAAGTTGCCAGACGGGCGCATGAAGGTCAGGCACGGCGGTGGTACATCAAGGAAGCGTATGCATTCGGCTGGAGATATGACAGGGGCCGAGATAATGCGAGTCGTGCGTGACGAGGCGCGTAATCGCACCGACAAGATAAAGGTCCTTGAGTTTTCTCCGGCGGTAGAGTTGTTGACGGCTAAGGACGGCAGTGTCTGCGGAGCGATCTTATATAACCTGGAGACAAAGGAATACTATATCGTAAAGGCCAAGTCCGTTGTTATTGCTACGGGTGGTTTCGGTAGACTTCACATTCAGGGTTTCCCGACGACCAATCATTACGGCGCAACCGCCGATGGTATCGTCATGGCATATCGCACTGGTGCCGAGTTGCAGGATCTGGATAGTACGCAGTACCATCCGACAGGCTGTATCTTCCCGGAGCAAAATGTCGGCCTGCTGATTACCGAGAAGGTCAGAGGGCTAGGCGCACAGCTTCTTAATATTGATGGCGAGCAGTTCTGTTTTCCGCTTGAGCCAAGGGATGTCGAGTCGGCCTGTATCCTTAGAGAATGCCTTGATATTGGTAAGGGCATCCAGACACCGACCGGAAGGTACGGCGTATGGCTTGACTCGCCGATGATTGATATCCTGCACGGTGAGGGTACGGTAAGGAAAGAACTCCCTGCAAAGTACATACAGTTCAAGCGTTATAATATTGATATAAGTAAGGTGCCGATGCTGGTTTATCCGACGCTTCATTATCAAAACGGCGGTCTGGCTATAAATGATAAGAGCCAGACCAATGTAGCCGGACTTTATGCCTCGGGCGAGGTCTCGGGCGGCGTGCATGGAAGGAACAGGCTTATGGGTAACTCACTTTTGGATGTTCTTGTCTTTGGAAGACGAGCAGGGGCGAGTGCTGCTGAGAATGCAAAGTCCATAAAAGCACATCCCGAGGCTACGCTTAATCACTTAAGGGCATTTGATAAAGAGCTTAAAAAGGCAGATATAACTAATCCAATGACCGGGCCGATAATCCTGCCGGAGTATACGCCGGAGCATGTAAAGAGCAGGCAGTGGGACTAGTTAAAACCGTTAGGTTGCTTCATTAAAGGCTTTTAACTTGACTATTTATGCATGTTAAGGCATAAGTGTAGTCCCGACGATTTAGTGGTTGGCAACGTGTACAGCTTATTTATACCCGTATTTGAGAGAGACGATACTAAAGAGCTGCCAGATATGACTTGATTAGTTCTGGTTGCTACAACCGCCTAAGGTGGCTTAAGCGTCTAAGACGGATTGAACGTCTCAGGCGGATTGAACCGTCTCAGACGGCATGGAGGGTTTTAATGAACATCCACGAGTACCAGTCAAAAGCGCTTTTAAAGAAATACGGTGTAAAGGTCCCAAGCGGTAAGGTTGTATTTACGCCGAGTGAGGCAGAGACAGCGGCAGAAGAGTTGTTTGCTACAAATTCGGTGATAGTTGTTAAGGCACAGATCCATGCCGGGGGCCGTGGCAAGGCTGGTGGCGTGAAGGTTGTTAAGAGCAAGGAAGAGGCCGTAGAGTTTGCCCGTGGTCTTCTTGGTAAAACTCTCGTGACCCACCAGACCGGGCCGGAAGGAAAAGAAGTAAAGAAGCTCTTGCTTGAGCAGGGCTGTAGCATTGCAAAAGAGTATTACGTTGGTCTGGTAGTTGACAGAGGCAGCCAGCGCGTCTGCATGATGGCCTCCAGTGAGGGCGGCATGGAGATAGAAGAGGTCGCCGCCAACTCTCCCGAGAAGATCCTAAAAGAATTCATAGACCCCGCCACGGGGCTCATGCCGTATCAGGCACGTAACTTGGCCTTTGCGATAGGGCTTGGTGATTCCGATGACAAAAAAATAGTAAATAAGGCCGTTAAGTTTATGATGGCCCTTTATAAGGCATTCGTTGATCTTGACGCTTCGATGGCAGAGATCAATCCGCTCGTAACAACGACCGATGGCGATGTGATGGCACTGGATGCAAAGATCAGCTTTGACGAGAGTGCGCTCTTTCGGCATAAAGATATAGAAGAGATGCGTGACCTTGATGAAGAGGATGCCCGTGAGTTAGCGGCAGCCCGTTTTAATCTTAACTACATAGCACTTGACGGTAGCATCGGCTGTATGGTTAACGGCGCGGGCCTTGCCATGGCAACGATGGATATGATCAAAAGAAGTGGCGGCAGCCCTGCTAACTTCCTTGATGTCGGCGGCGGTGCGACAACCGAGACCGTTACCGAGGCATTTAAGATTATTATGAGCGATGATAGTGTCAAGGCGATGCTTGTTAATATCTTCGGCGGTATTATGCGCTGCGATATCATAGCAGAAGGCATTGTTGCTGCGGCCAAGGATGTAGGCGTGAAGGTGCCGCTGATAGTCAGGCTTCAGGGTACGAATGTAGAGCAGGGTAGAGAGATACTCAAGAACTCCGGCATTGATGTTATTACGGCCGAGCATATGGATGAGGCCGCAGACAAGGCCGTTGCCGCTGTAGGCGGGGAGGCGCTAGCATGAGTATTATAATAAATAAAGATACAAAGGTAATTTGTCAGGGCATAACAGGAGCGCAGGGTACTTTCCATAGCCAGCAGATGGTTGCTTACGGTACGAAGATGGTCGGCGGCGTAACACCGGGTAAGGGCGGCGCTATGGTTGATGCCATCCCGGTCTTTGATACCGTTGCAGAGGCCAAGGCAGAGACTGACTGTGACGCGACCGTTATATATGTCCCGGCGGCCTTTGCGGCAGATGCGATAATGGAAGCTGTAAGTGCGGGTATCGAGACGGTTGTCTGTATAACCGAGGGTATCCCTGTTGAAGATATGGTTAAGGCAAGGCGTTTTATGGAAGGCTCAAACTCAAGATTAATCGGCCCGAATTGTCCTGGTGTTATTACCCCGGACGAGTGTAAGATCGGAATTATGCCGGGCCATATACATAAGAAGGGAAATGTCGGGGTCGTATCCAGAAGTGGTACGCTAACCTACGAGGCAGTTGATCAGCTTACAAGGCTCGGCCTTGGCCAGTCAACATGTGTGGGTATTGGCGGTGATCCGATTAATGGTACTAACTTTATAGATGTAGTCTCGCTCTTTCAGGCAGACCCTGAAACTAGTGCTATCGTCCTGATTGGAGAGATCGGTGGCAGCGCAGAGGAAGAGGCGGCAGACTATATTAAGGCGAATGTCACCAAGCCTGTCGTATCATATATTGCAGGGGTTACGGCACCTGCTGGAAAGAGGATGGGTCACGCCGGAGCTATCATAGCAGGTGGTAAGGGTACGGCAGATGAGAAGTACGCGGCTCTTGAGGCTGCAGGTGTAAGGACTACGCGCTCTACTGCGGATATTGGTCAGACCGTTCTAGAAGTTTTAGAGAAAGTGTGATAGATATAGGTTAGACTTGGATTTTAAGTCTTACCTGATTCCAGCTTGATAATTTAGAACAGATAAACAGATAAAAAGTAGTATGGAGGCGTGATGACCGAGGCTGCAGAGAAAATATTACCAAGAATAGAAATAGATCCAAAGCGTTGTAAGGGCTGTAGTATTTGTGTGGACTTCTGTCCGACAAATGTTTTAGAGATGAAGGGGGCACTGGCTACTGTTGTGAAGCTAGAGGCTTGCACAAGGTGTGATCTCTGTGATCTTAGATGTCCTGATTTTGCAATAAGGGTATTCGATTAATAGTAATATAAGTAAAATTGAATTAAGCATATAGTCTTAATGTGGAGGTTTTGTTTAAATGGCGGCAGAAAGAGTAAAGAAACTTATGCAGGGTAATGAGGCTTGCGCAGAAGGTGCACTATACGCAGGTTGTGAGTTTTACGCAGGCTATCCAATAACGCCGTCTACAGAGATTGGCGAGATCTTGTCGTATAAGCTGCCATTAATAGGCGGTAAGTTTATACAGATGGAAGATGAGATTGGTGGGATGGCAGCGACCATCGGTGGTTCGCTGGCAGGAAAGAAGAGTCTTACAGCTACAAGCGGGCCGGGACTGTCACTGAAGCAGGAATGTATCGGTTTCGCAGCAATGGCTGAGGTTCCTTGCGTTATCATCAACGTTATGAGAGGAGGACCTTCTACGGGTTATCCTACAGGGCCTAGTCAGTCAGATATAATGGCGACTAAGTGGGGCACTCACGGTGACACTCCAGTTATAGCGGTTACGCCTTCTTATGTTCCTGAGATATTTACAGAGACGGTCAGGGCCTTTAATCTCGCCGAGAAGTACAGGACCCCGGTCTTTGTCCTCTTTGATGAGATAATCGGTCATATGAGAGAGGTCGTTACTATTCCTCATCCAGGTGAGCTTGAGGTTATTGACAGAGCAAAGACAGATGTCGAGAACAAGGAAGACTACCTTCCTTACGACAATCGCTTTGAGATCCCGCCTTTGGCACCATTTGGAGAAGGCTATAGGTATCACGTCACAGGGCTTAACCATGACGAGGACGGCTTCCCGACAAATGACTCAAAGAAGATCGATGCAGGTAACAGAAAGATACTTGCAAAGATCGAGAATAACAAAGAAGATATATGGAGCTGCGAGGAAGTTGATACCGAGGATGCTGAGGTTTTGGTCTTCGCATTCGGATCATCGGCCAGGAGCGCAAGCTTTGCAGTACGTGAGGCTCGTAAGCAGGGAATAAAGGCAGGTCTTTTAAGGCCGCTTACGATTTGGCCTTTCCCAGACGAGCCACTTCGCAAGGCTGCTTCAAAGGCAAAGGCCGTAATCGTGCCTGAGCTTAACCTCGGCCAGACTGTACTAGAGGTAGAGCGTATCTTACCTGGGGTAAAGGTAGAGGGAATACATCGCGTAGACGGTGAGCCGATAACTCCGGCTGAGATACTTGCGGTAATAGACAAACATAAATAAACTTGCAAGGCCCATCCATGACTCTTAGAGGTCGCTGTCTTTGTTGTTTGAAGGCTAAGGAAGGTAGGGTCTGTATAATGACCGCCATAGGCGGCTCATAGCTAAATATTTCGGAGGTCTGTAAAGATGGCAGAAGGTGCTGCAGTAAAAAAGAAGCAAAAGGTTAATGTCCCCTTTGATTACGATAAGTATCTAAGGAAAGGCAAACTACCGCATATCTGGTGTCCAGGGTGCGGGCACGGTATCGTGCTTAAGTCGCTTCTTCGTGCAATTGACAAAGTCGGGCTTGATAAAAGTAGTATTTGTATGGCTTCAGGTATTGGTTGTTCCAGCAGGACGCCTGGGTATGTAGACTTTAACACTCTGCATTCATTGCACGGCAGGGCAATTGCTTTTGCAACAGGAGTAAAGCTTGCAAAGCCAGAGATGAACATACTGGTTACCATCGGTGACGGTGACGCTCTTGCTATTGGTGGTAATCACTTTATCCACGCATGTAGGCGTAATATAGATATGACGGTTATTATCTACAGTAACGCAATCTACGGTATGACAGGTGGCCAGGTATCGCCGACGACGCCGGAAGGGGCTATGTCAACGACGAGTCCTCACGGTAATATGGAGCCGGCATTTGATGCCTGCGCCGTAGCCGAGGCATCTGGTGCTTCCTTTGTTGCAAGAAGTACGGCATATCATATGCAGGAGCTTGAGAAGGTCCTGACGGCAGCGATAGAGCACAAAGGTATGAGTGTTGTCGAGGTTATTGATTCATGCCCTGTATATTATGGTCGTCAAAATAAGTACAAGAGTGCTTCTCAGATGATGGAGCAGATCGAGAAGGGCGGAACGGTCTCAGGCGCACAGGCAAAGAACCTCTCTGAAGAAGAGATTGGTGATAAGTTTGTACGAGGCATCCTCAAGCAGGATAAAGATGGTGTCGAGTACTGTGAAGCGTATGATGATTTGATTGAAAAGGTTCAGGTAAAGAAGTAGCGTATAACAACTGAAAGGGGCGGCGGCGAATAGCCGCTGTCCCTAAGATATAATTTGTTAAAAAAGTTTTAAGATAAATGGAGGATCTAGATGGGAGACAGATACGAACTGCGTTTTAGCGGCTCAGGTGGTCAGGGAATGATACTTGCGGGTATCGTCATGGCCGAGGCCGCTGCTATATATGATGATAAGGTCGCCGTTCAGAGCCAGTCTTACGGGCCGGAGTCAAGGGGCGGAGCCAGTAAGGCCGAGGTTATAATCAGCGATAGCGGTACAATTGATTACCCTAAGGCAACTGCTATAGACTGCATGTTGGCGCTAACGCAAGAGGCATGCACGAAATATCACGGTGATATCAAGAAAGACGGGATACTTCTGATAGACTCTGATGAGGTAAAGGATATTCCTGAAGGTGACTTTAAGGTCTATGCTTATCCTATAATCGAGACGGCCAGAGGAGAGCTTGGTAAGATTATTGTTGCCAATATCATCTCTCTTGGATTGATCGCGGAGCTTACAGGCATAGTCAGTAACGGCGCGATGGAGAAGGCAGTCCTGGCGCGTGTGCCGGCAGCATTTATCGACCTTAACAAGAAGGCTCTCCAGATTGGTTTCGACAAAGCGAGGGAGCTTAAGGGAAATTAGATATATTGATTTTTAGTCTGTTTTTAAAGGGAGAGACGAGTTTGTCTTTGGAGTGCGATAGCACTGCGGAGCAAGTCGTCTCTCTTTTTTTTTTGGAGGTCTAAGCGTTGGTAATCCATGATGTGATAGTTATAGGGGCCGGGCTTGCAGGGATGCGGGCTTCGGTAGAGCTTGCCGAGGCAGGTCTTGATGTAGCTATCGTTACGAAGGTGCATCCGATCAGAAGTCATTCCGTGGCGGCGCAGGGTGGTATAAATGCCGCTATGAATAAGGCCGACTCATGGAAAGACCATATGTATGATACCGCCAAGGGTAGTGACTTCCTTGGTGATCAGGACGCCATTGAGGTGCTCTGTAAAGAGGCCCCCGAGAATATCAAAGAACTGGAGCGTATGGGTGCGATCTTCAACCGTGATGATAAGGGAAATATCGCACAGCGTCCTTTTGGTGGCGCGGGTTACGCGCGTACCTGTTATCTGGCCGATAGGACCGGGCATAGTATGCTGCATATTATCTTTGAGCAGGTGGTGGCACGCGGAATCTGCCGCTATAACGAGTGGCATGTAGTAGAGATTATTGTCGAAGACGGTGTGGCACGTGGAGTTATAGCCATAGAGCTATTGACCGGCAAACTGCACAGGCTGCACGCAAAGGCCGTGCTTTTGGCAACCGGCGGTTACGGGCGGGTATTCAGTGCATCTACCAATGCATTGAGTTCGACCGGTGATGGTATGTCGCTGGCCCTGAGGGCCGGCGCGCCGCTTATGGATATGGAGTTTGTCCAGTTTCATCCAACGACCCTGAAGCGTACCGGCATCTTGATGACCGAGGGCGCGCGCGGAGAGGGTGGATACCTGATAAATGCCGACGGCGACAGGTTTATGCATAAATATGCTCCAAACAAACTGGAGCTAGCTTCGCGTGATGTCGTCTCTCGCGCCGAGCAGGAAGAGATAGATGCGGGCTTTGGCGACGACGGCTGTGTCTTCCTTGATCTTCGCCATCTGGGGGAGAAGAAAATAAGTGAAAAACTCCCGCAGATCAGGGATCTGGCTATTAAATTCGAGGGCGTTGACCCTGTTACAGATCCTATACCGATAAAGCCCGGAGCGCATTACTCGATGGGCGGGATTATGACCGATATCGATGGCAAGACTCCGATTAAGGGGCTCTTCGCAGCCGGCGAGAGTGCTTGCCTGAGTGTACACGGAGCCAACAGGCTTGGTGGTAACTCGCTTTTAGAGGCCGTTGTCTTTGGCAGGCGGGTCGGGCGAGGTGTCGCAAAGTTTGCAAAGACCGCTAAGCTCTACCCCTTCCCGGAAGATGCCCTTAAAAATACCGCGCATGGGATAGCCCTTCTTATGAATAGAGAGGTCGGTGAGAGTGCCTCGAAGATCGTCGATGGAGTGAGAAAGGCGATGCAGAGCCATTGCGGTATTTATAGGGATAAGAAGAGTCTGGAAGAGGGGCTTACCAAGGTGCGCCAGTGGGCTGCAATGCTTGATGATATTGCACTGGTAGATACAGGAGATATTTTTAATACAGAGCTGATTAATGTGCTTGAGCTTGGCCATATCGTTGAGATATCAGAGGCGATGCTGCTCGGTGCGCTGAATAGGGAAGAAAGCAGAGGCTCGCACTCACGAACAGATTTTCCGACGCGTGATGACGAGAACTGGTTGAAACATACGCTTGTGTATATGGAAGATGGCAAGTTCAGGGTTGATTATAAGGGCGTATCGATTACGCGTTTTCAACCCGAAGAACGTAAATATTAGGTCTTTATACGATGCGGCAAGTTATAAAATTTAAGATCAAGAGATTCGATCCGATGGGGGCCGAAGGCAACGCGCCTTACTGGCAGGCCTATAATGTCAAGCTTGACAGTGGAATGACTGTCCTTGAGGCCCTTCTGAAGATCGAGAAGAATGACGACCCTACCTTGTCTTTCAGGCGTTCGTGCCGCTCGGCTATCTGCGGCTCTTGCTCGATAATGATAAACGGCACGAGCAAGCTTGCATGCCACACGCAGATCGCCCCTGAGTTTGAAAAGCACGGCGAGATGGTGATAGGTCCTTTGGATAACTATCAGGTCTTGAAGGATCTGATAGTAGACTTTACGCCTTTCTGGATGAAGATGGAGCGTGTAAAGCCGTATTTAGTGCCGAAAAAAGAACCAAAGGGCGGCTGGGTAATAACCAATGAAGATACAAAGGTAATAGATGCCTCTCAGAAATGCATAATGTGCGGCTCCTGTAATGGTGCCTGTAATAGCCAAGAGATAGATGAGAGCTATATAGGGCCTTCGGCCTCTGCAAAGGCGTGGAGGTTTGTGGGAGATGTTCGTGAGGGTGATAAGCGCCTCAGGCTCGACCGTATAAGCCAGGAGCACGGTATTTGGGACTGCGTTAGATGCGTCAGTTGCACCGAGGTATGTCCGAAGGATGTCGCCCCTCTGACTGCGATAGAAAAGCTGCGCGAAGAGGCCCTCGCAGAGGGCCTGGATGATAACCCAGGGGCCAAGCACGCGCTGGCTCTTGTTGATTCGGTTAAGCGCGTAGGCAGGCTAGACGAGGCCACGATGACCTTTAAGACCTTAGGTTTTCTGCGTTCTTTAGGGATGATTCCGTTTGGTCTGAAGATGCAGTTGCATGGTAAGATGCCACACCCGATCTTGTTTCCGGCTATAGGTAAGCTTGATGAGGTGCGTGGTATTTATAAGGCTCGTGACAGGCAGAGAAAAAATGAACGAAAAAAGAAGGGATAAGAAATGGCTTTGAACTACGCATATTATCCGGGCTGCGCCTCGCAGGAGATAACAAAAGAGGCCAATAAGACTACGCGGAAGGTCGCAAAGATTCTGGGTATCGGGCTTCATGAGATGCCGGATGCCAACTGTTGCGGTGCGGGTCTTATGGCTGACTATGACCGTAAGCTCTGGCTAACGCTGAATGCGCGTATATTTGCGCAGGCCGAGTCGATGGGCATGGATATCATGACGATCTGCTCGACCTGTTTGATGGTTATGAGTACGGCCAACAAAGAGCTTAGAGACGACCCTAAATTACTTAAAGAGGTCAATGACCTGATGGCCAAGGGTGTAAAGGGCGTAAAGGGTGCCAAGGGCAGCGAAGCTGTGCTTGTTTATAGCGGAAAGGTCGAGATAAAGCAGCTCTTGTGGGTATTGGCTGACGAATATGGTCTGGAAAAGCTTAAGGCCAAGGTAAAGCGGCCTCTTAGCTGGCTAAAGGCCGCGCCTTTTTATGGCTGTCATACGCTTCGCCCCTCGGATGCTCTGGGTTTTGATGACCCTGAGAAGCCTTGGTCCCTGGAGGCAGTAATCGAGGCCTTGGGCGGTGAAGTGGTAGATTTTAAAGGTAAAACACGTTGTTGTGGTTTTCAGGTAGATCTGGTCGCACCTGATACGGCTGTCTCGATGACGGCAAAGAGATTGGTAGATGCCAAGGATCTGGGGGCTGACTGCATGGTCACTCCGTGCCCGTTCTGTCATATAAACCTTGATAACTATCAGGGGATGGCCGAGAAGAAGGTCGCTAGAAAGATATCCCTGCCCATCTTTCATCTGCCCCAGCTTGTAGGACTCGCTCTGGGCCTTAATGAGGCTGAAATGGGGCTGGATCGTCATATGGTCTCCCCAGAGAGCGCACTGAACAAGTAAGCAAATTTGTTTTTGTTAGGGTTTTAGTCAAAACACATTGTTCTGCCTTGGGTAGCTCCTGCCTCAAAAACGTAGTATACTCTTATGATAATGTTTTAGTGCGCAGATAGGCGCAGACCATTGGATTTTTTTCTGGTGGTGGAGATTTGGTATTATGTCAGCTGGATTTCATTGGGAAGAAGAGGCTTTGACGACTCGGGATAAGGGGGTAAGGGCTTTGAAGGTCAGGTTTATCGTAAACCCGAAGGCCGGTACAGGTGAGAATCTGGCTGCCGCTATTATGGACGGCCTCAGAGCTGAGCTTACAGCTCTGCGCGGGTTATTTGAGATCAAGGTCAGCAGCTCCCGCCAAGATGCATTCAGGCTTTCCAAGGAAGCAGCCGATAAGGAATATGACGCTGTCTTTGCCTGTGGCGGGGACGGGACGGTCAATATAATTGGTTCGGCACTTGTAGGAACCAATACAGTGATGGGGATAATCCCGGCGGGCTCTGGCAATGGTTTGGCGCATGCCCTGAGTATTCCGCAGGATGTCCAGAGTGCAGTAAGTGTTATAAACTGTGGGCGCATACTGAAGATGGACGTTGGGACTGCATGTGGAAAGTATTTTTTCTCTACCGCTGGTGTTGGATTGGACGCGGTGGTGAGTAAGGAATATGGCAAGTGGACCGGCAGCGGCGGAAGAAGGGGGGTCTTGCCTTATCTGCCGATTGTCCTTAAAGAGTATTTTATGGCAAAGCCCGAGAGGGTGACGGTCAGGTGGGACGACGATGCCTTTATGGGGCACCCATTGATCCTGACCATAGCCAATACGCGCGAGTACGGCGGCGGTGCGGTTATAGCCCCTGAGGCCGAGCCTTTTGACGGCCTGCTTGACTTATGTATGATAGAGAAGGCCGGGTGGCTAAAAGACGCTACTCTGGCTATGAGGATATTTAAAGGGAATTTATTCGCTTCAAAGCAGTATAGGAATATAAAGACCAAGGCCGTGACCGTAGTCAGGGAAAGTGCCGGCCTTGTGCAGCTCGACGGTGAGACCTTTGCGACAGAGGCAAAGGTAAGTTTCGGTCTTTTGCCACAGGCCCTGCGGGTCTGGGCTTTTTAAGGAGAGGGTGGTGTTATGAGTGATGATCTGAATTTGATAGCTGGCAATAATGCTCTGGAGTACAAGCTCAAGGGTAAGGTCTTTCGAGACCTCTCATCAAAGGAAAAACTCATCCTTGCTTATAGGCATCTTGAAGGACTTCGTCAGATAAACGGAGGTTACGTGGCCTCGCCCTATACAGGAGAGCAGGGTGGGGATATGTACAAGGTCTTCTGGCTTCGTGATATTATGTACGCGACCTATGCCAATGAATATATAGGTGCTTACGATAAGATGATCGAGAGCTATAGGCTTGTGTTGCAGATCTTTAAGAAGTATAGCCATAAGATAACAAACGGGGCGCGTAAACGTCATTATATGGGCAGTTGTGCCGATGAGGTCATACACGCAAGGATACACCCGTCTTCGCTGGAGGAGATAACGAGCGAGTGGGGGCATCATCAGCTTGATATTTTGGGGCTTTTTCTCTATAAGAGCGGAGACCTGATAAAGAAAGGACATAGGGTTTTAGGGGCGGAAGAGGCCGAGGTGCGCATACTTCTGCGCGATATCGTCCTCTACCTGACGACCGTCAGGTGGCACTCGGACCCTGATTTTGGTATGTGGGAGGAAGGCCCTGAGCAGCATTCATCAAGTGTGGGCTCGGTGTTGGCCGGTCTTACCATGTGGCATGACGATGGTCATTATCACGGCAAGTACAGGCATCAGGTGGACCTCTATAGCTACGTCCCCGTGCCGCAGGAGTTCCTTGAGATTGGCAGGGAGTCGCTCAATAAATTGCTGCCTGCTGAAAGTGTATCAAGGCCCTTTGATATGGCGCAGTTAAGCCTTATCTGGCCTTACAATATCGTCACAGAGGTGCAGGCAAAGACGATAATAAGTAATATAGAGACTAATCTTGTAAGAGATAGAGGCGTTATAAGGTATATAGGAGACATCTACTATAGTGCTGATAAAGAGAACCCAGTGGGCAATGAGGCGCAGTGGCCTCTTGGTTACGCTTGGCTCAGCATTGTCTATTCAAAGCTTGCCAGCCGCTCCATGAGTGTCGGTAAGCTGCTTGGCTCACCAGAGGAGTTTATCCGGAAGTCTCAAGAGTATCTTGATAGGCTTGAGGCCGTGATGACCGATGATGGCAAGGTCCCGGAGCTCTATAGCGGAGACAAGATGAACCCTAATGTGCCGCTTGCATGGGCGCAGAGCTTTTATATAGTTGCGCGACAGAACCTGGCCAATGTCCGGGATATTGTACAGTTTAATATGGAGCCTGAAGGGCGTAGACCTAAATAAATCGGCAGTGCCGAAGCCAGATCGGCAGCACCGA
>CAZUFI010000002.1:13909-15594 GCA_964618745.1 uncultured Thermodesulfobacteriota bacterium
GGCAGCACCGAGGCCGATTGGTGGTACTGCGTAAGGCCTAGTTGCCCCGTTAATATGTTCTAATGCAGGGCTGAGCCTCGTCAAGTTGATATCTTAAATTATCCGTGCCACCCTAGAGGGCCTTGGGTCGGCAACTACGGTCTTTTGAGTCGGGAGCGAGTATAGGCGATGAAGCCCGTTGTCCTTAGAGCCACATTAATAAATATTCTTGGCAATACCCTGCTTTTTTGCCTTAAGCTGTGGGTCGCGCTCTTCTCCGGCAGCGTCGCACTTCTCTCCGATGCCTTTAACTCACTTACAGATATAATCTCGTCGATCGCCATCTTTGTATGTGTGCGGATCTCGGGTAAGGCCCCTGATGAGAATCATCCTTTTGGGCACTCGCGTGCCGAGCCTATTGCCGGGATGATAGTGGCGATTCTGGCAGGCATTCTGGGTTTTGAGATAATCAGAGAATCGGTCGGTATGCTCCTGCGAGGTGGCGAGGTAGTAGTAAGCCCGCTTGTCGTAGCTGTTCCTTTGATAACAATCGTCGTAAAGCTCTTGATGTTTTTTTATTTTAAGGCCGTTGGCAGAACAGTAAATAGCCCGGCGATTAAGGCAAGCTCTGTGGATTCCTTCTGCGACGTCTTTGCCGCACTCGCTGCCCTGGCCGGAATCCTAGGCGTATACCTTGGTTACCCTTTCCTTGACCCTATTGCAGGGCTCTTGATAAGTCTCTGGGTCATCTATACCGGCTACTCTATCGGGGTAGAGAATATCGACTACCTTATGGGCAAGGCCCCGGGGGCCGAGTTTACCGCCCGTATAGAAGATGTGGCGCGCCGAGTTGATGGTGTTGTCGGCACTAATACCATAAGGGCGCATTATGTCGGCCACTATATTCATGTCGAGCTGCATGTAGAGGTCGCGCATGAGATCTCAACCTTTGAGTCTCACGAAATATGTGTTCGCGTTGAGCAGGCCATAGAGCGTATGGAGAAGATAGGTAAGGCCTTTATCCATATAGATCCTGTCTGAAGTTTTGTTTATATCCGGCTCTTCCGATTGACGCCTCACGTCCTTAAAACTTAACACAAAATCATAACTTGACATGGTCTTTAAGTGGTGTAGACTCTTTATTGCAGACCTGCGGGCAAGGCGAGTTCGTTGCCGAGCCCTTGCTATCCGATCAAGTTCATCTTTATCATCCCGTATTATATTCTTATCTCTGGTCTTTAGGCTGAAGATTAAAAACACTTTAAGGTACCGAATGCTTTGAAAGGGCGGTGCAAATAAGGGAGGTTTTGTTATGGTGATAAATGTTGAGCTTATCAGGGAGAGCTATAATAATTATATTGCAGATAAGGGGGATGAATTAATAGAGTATTTTTATGACGATCTGTTTTCTCGTTATGCCGAGGTCAAGCCGCTCTTTGATGAGACGGATATGCCGTTGCAAAAAAAGAAACTTCTGGCATCTTTGAAGTTCCTTGTTGATAATCTGGAAGATACCGCTGTACTTGCCGATGCATTGACCTCACTTGGCCAGAGGCATGCCACATATAATGTAAAGCCCGAATACTATCCAATGGTAGCGGACTCACTGCTCTCGGGGTTGTCTAAGGTTATGGGAGATAAGTGGAGCTCTGAGATGAGAGAGGCATGGACCGAGCTCTATATGAAGGCTGCCGGTATTATGCAAA
>CAZUFI010000002.1:15694-30026 GCA_964618745.1 uncultured Thermodesulfobacteriota bacterium
TAGATGGCTTTGTGCTGTGCGTAGTGATAAACCCTATTAATGAATTTAGCCGTACGCAGTACCCTGTAATAACTGCTATTGTCCCAACTTCCTCAAAGCCCGTGTCTATTGGCATCGGAGCTCTTTTCATTGTCCCTATGTTTTTAGCCGGAATATTATAGTTGTGCTTCTTTGATTATAATGGAGGGTCTTTTCCTGTCAATTTTTTTATATTCTACCTGAATTAGCTGGAATTATATGTTATGGTAAGCCAATTATTATGCTTGTTATATGATAAGCAGAGGGGTGAATGGAGAGGGTTTGATGGAAGGTGGTAGAAGGCGTGGTGTTGATTGTTTTAAGTGTAAGCACTTTTATGTAACCTGGGATAAAAATCGTCCCAGAGGATGCAGAGCCCTTCAATTTAAGACAAAGCGCTTGCCATCGGATGTCGTGCGGGCAACCTCTGGGAAGGATTGTCTGCTTTTTTCTTTAAAGCAGCTGAATCGCCTTGATTAAGGTCTTTGCGAGGGCAATATTGTGTTTTATAATACATGGTGGTAATGTTTATTAGTGACTTTAAATCTCATCTTGTAAAGCTTCATTTGGTCTCTGTCGATAGGGGTTAGAGTCAGGAAGTTTATCTTTTGTTTTTTCTGTGTGGTAGGTCTGTGTAGGATTAATCAAACTTAAAAAGGGGAAGGATTATGGTGGAAGAGAGACATATGGATGTGGTACCGGGGCTTGAGGGTATTCCGGCGGCAGAGAGTGCTATTAGCTATATAGACGGAGAAAAGGGGATTCTGGAGTACAGGGGGATACCTATAGGCGAGCTTGCGGATAAGAGCAGCTATCTGGAGACGGCTTTTTTGCTGGTCTTTGGCCACCTTCCGAATAAAGATGAACTGGCAGGTTTTACCGAGGATATAACCCTGCACACCAGGCTTAAGCTTAAGATTCTCAGGGTGATGGAGCTTATGCCGGAGACGGGGCACCCGATGGATTATATGCAGGCCGCGACATCTTTGATGGGTATGTATTATCCTGCGCGAGATACCCTGGACGAGGGGATTCGTGCCGAATCAATCGTAAGGCTTATCGCTAAACTTCCTACCATCGTTGCAGCGTGCCATAGACTCAGGCACGGGGATGCTCCGATTCCGCCTGACAATAGCCTTTCTTTTGCCGCTAACTTCTATTACATGTTGTTTGAGAAGAAACCTGATCCACTTATAGAAAAAATAATCGATGTTCTCCTTGTTCTTCATGCCGACCACGAGATGAATGCATCTACCTTTAGCTCAAGGGTCGTTGGGTCAACACTTGCCGACCCCTATACAATAGTCTCCTCTGCGATAGGTACGTTGTCCGGGCCGTTGCATGGCGGGGCAAATGAGCATGTAATCCATATGTTAGATGATATAGGGTGCAAGGAAAATGCCAGGGCCTATATCGAGGGTAAGATAGATAGGAAAGAGAAGATAATGGGTGTCGGGCACAGGGTCTATAAGACTAAGGATCCGAGAGCTATTATTTTGCAGGGCTATGCGCATAAGCTCTTTGATCGTAAAGACGAAAAGACCGCCGAGATGCTAGGGATAGCCGAGGAGGTAGAGAAGGTTGTCGTGGAGAGGTTATCGGCAAAGAAGTTATATCCTAATGTTGATTTTTATTCAGGGGTAGTCTTTAAGGGTATCGGGATACCTACCGAGCTCTTTACTCCGATCTTTGCCATGGCAAGGGTCAGCGGGTGGCTTGCTCATTGGGTAGAGCAGTTAAAGACAAATCGGATCTACCGTCCGACTCAGAGCTATATAGGAAAGCACCGACAGAGTTATGTGGCTCTGGATGACAGGTAATTCTTAAGGAGTTTAGTCAGCCTTGATTAAGATAAAGAGGTTTATATTTTTACTGGTTCTTTGCGTCCTGATTGTCTCTGGTAATTTCTTTCTGGCACCGGTCGTTGTGGCACAAAGTGAATTGCCTGTAGCCATTATAGTCGCCTATAAGGGAGAGGTCTATCTTTACCGAGACGGCTCGGAGAAGAAGATGCTTGTAAGAGGGCCAGAGGGTATATACCTGAAGGATACCATCGTTACCAACCCCGACTCTGGTGTGAAGATACTGGCTAAAGATGACAGCGTCATAACGCTTGGCGCAGATAGCGCATTAAAGGTAAATGTCTATGATCTGAATAAAGATCATACGCAGAGGGTGGTTTTGCTCAGACTTACCGGTGGTTCTTTGCGAGCTATCGTCCATCGCGGTTTTAATCTACATAGTTCAATATTTAAGGTTGATACAGGTACCGCCATTGTTACGGCAAAGGGGGGGGACTTTATAATGACCTCGGTCGGTGATAACCTGGAGGTCGCTGCCATCGAGGTCAGCGTGGATGTTATAGGGGTAGGTCTTAACGAAGGCCCGGAGGTTCGGGTGGTTGCCGGCAATATAGTAAATGTAGATTATCAAGGGGTTATAACCGAGCCCGGTGAACTGGGTTTTGAAAAGCTCCAGACTTTGTTTCAGATGACGGACCTACCTGTGACCATGGCCTTTGAGTTGGCCCTTAAGGGGTGTCAGGCCTGTCATATAGATATGTTTAAGGTTGTTGATGAATTTGCTTTTAAGCATAGTGAGACCAAGCAGTGTAGTATGTGTCATATTAAGGGTGCTCTTAACGCGGGTGAGCGAGATAAAAATATACAGGTAAATTATCCGTCCAGAGATAACATCCTCTTTTTAAGTACGAATGCGTATTCCGAGTACTCGGCGACGGTAACGGTGATGGATGATACGGGGCTGGAGGCAACCTCTGATAAAATAGAGTTTGCTGTCAGAGAGATGAAAGAGATAGCCGGTGAGGATCAGGAGCCAGAGATATTCGACCTTAAGCTGCGGGAGGTCAAGCGCGGTGTTTTTCTGGAGGCTATTATAACCTGGAGAACAGATGAGCCTGCTTTATCTGTATTAGAATTTGGAATGAAAGATAACTATGAGTTCAGTGTTAGAGGTGCTAATCATTATGTTACTGATCATAGGGTGAGTATCGATATGTTCAAGACCGGTAAAAAATATAATCTGCGCGCGGTCTCTGAGGATGTCTTTGGTAATGTTGCCGTATCTGAATCAATCAAGGTCAAGATTGATAAACCTTTTATGGCCGAGCTTGATCAGGGGGAGATGCCGGATGAAATAATCCTTGGCAGTTTTGATGTTATGAAGGTCGGCGGTAAGATCGCGCTCAGGTGGAGTTCTGATATCAGGACGATGGCCTCTATACATCTGGTCGAGAAGATTGAGGATGAGGCCGACGATAAGATCGTTTTAAAAGATAAACACGCACCCGGGCTTCGCAGCGAGATGGAAACAGGAATGGTCTCGTGTCAGGAATGCCATAGTCGGGATATCCATATGCGTGCTATGCACCCCTTTGGTACTGTTGATTGGAATACCGGGGCTGTTAAGAGCAATGATCTTCCACTTGGTATAGGGGCAGAAATAATGTGCTCTACCTGCCATGAATCGCATGGCTCAAACCACGGCTTTATGCTGAGGATGAGTGAGGAGGATTTATGTAGTGCCTGCCATAGAGAGCGTAAGCAGTTTTAAACCGGCCTTTTTTCTGATTGTAAAACTTAGTAGTTCTTCAAGATTATAGATCCGTAAGGCAGGTAGCCCTGCGAAGCTATTTGCCCCTGCGGAGCTATTTAGTAATGGTGAACTGAAGACTTGAAAGGGCCTGCGTGAGAGAGTTAATTCACGCAGGCCCTGGTTTATTAGAGTCATCTTGACTGTAAAGTATAGAGTTAGAAGAAGCTAGCTTATATTATCCTTTAATCCCTGTACTTATCTCTACTTTATTTTTCCCTGTTAGCTTGGCCTTATACATGGCATGGTCTGCTGCCTGGACGAGCTCATTGGAGTTATCTACCTCGATCTCCGGGTAGGTCGCTATGCCGATGCTTATCGTAGCCGGCTTGTTATCCATCCAGTCATAGACGGTCTCTTCCGCCTCTTTACGGATTCTCTCGGCGAGTATCGCAGCATCTGCGCTGGAGCAGTTGGTAAGCAGCAGTACAAACTCTTCGCCGCCGTACCTTGCCGCGACATCTTCTTTGCGTACGTGTTTTTTGAATATCTGAGAAAGATCTCGCAGTACGTCATCGCCTCGGTCATGGCCGTAGGTATCGTTCACGGATTTGAAGTTATCGACATCAGAGAGGATGACGGTCAGGGGTTGTTTGTGGCGTTTGCTTCTGGCCCATTCTTCGATGAATCTCATATTCAGATACCTGCGGTTATAGAGGGTCGTTAGCGGATCGGTTATGGAAAGCTCCTGGATCTTGTGGTGCATTATGGCGTTATCCAGGGCTATCGACAGCTGGTTAGCAAGGAAATCAAAGAGCATGCGTTGCTCTTTCCTGTAGTCTCTGACGCTGCCGACGACAAGGACTCCGAGGGTTCTCTCCTGATGTATAAGTGGTATGTAGGCGGTCTCGGCTGGAATTGCCTGAGCAAAGCCCATCTCAAGTACCTGTTCACCGTCGTGCACAGGGGTCTTTACTATCTGAGTTGTCTTCTCTTTGGCAGCCATACCGGGGAAGCCTTCATCCATACTTAACGGGCTTAGCTTGGACGGGGTGCCAAAGCTTACTATTGGAGCCAACTTGTTTTCGCTTTCTTCATAGAGGTAGACTATGCCGATCTGAGACTCTGTTATATCCATTACGATCTTGAGCATGCTCTCGAGGAGTCCTTCAAGGTTGAGCGTTGTCATTAGAAGCTTGGTTACCTCGTAGTGCTTTTTAAGTCTTTCTTCACGCTCTCGTATGCCTTCGGCCATGGAGTTGAAGCCATCGCCGAGGTTGTCGAATTCATCGCCTGTCCTGATCTTAACCTCTACATCAATATCGCCGTCCTTGACCGAGTTCATGGCCTTAAGTAGCTGCCCTATCGGCTGGGTAACGCCGGCTTTTACAAAGAAGGTTGCGATCAGAGCCAGGATAAGAGAGATCCCGGCACTTATAATGAGTCCGAGTCCTATGTTTTTAATTACAATGGTATTTAACCGCTTTGCGGGTTGGCTAACGCTCAGTGCACCGATTATGCGGTTTCTGCTGTCTTTTATCGGCTCTGAGGCGATCAGCGTACTTCTCCCCGCGATATCTATTATGCCGAAGTAGGGTCGGCCAAGTGCTATCTCCTGCTTTAACTTATTTGGCATATGTTGGCCAAGCGTCCAGACGCTTCTTGGCAGAGATGCAGCGGAGTGCAGAACTGCTCTGTTAGGGTTAATGCCGGCGAAGAGTGCCGTCTCGGCACCAAAACGGTGGTATGTCGTATTGCCAAGCCACGGATCTCCTGTCATTATTATTCCAGCAACAATAGCGCCAACTGTGGTGTCGTTATGGTCTATGGGATAGGTTATAAACTGCACTATACCTACGTCCTCTATCTTTTTTGCGAGACCTACGTCTTCACGGAGAAGGAATTCCTTTGTTACCAGCTCTGTGGAGATTATGGCCTCACCTCTGGAGAGCGTCCTTGATAGTGCGTCTCCTATCTTTACCAGATCTTCGGTCTTTTCGGTGTTGAAATCACGTCTTGCAATGGCACGTTGTTTATCATCTACGGCTATCCATATATCTACGTAGCTGTTGAGCCTGCCAAGGTTTAGCAGCAGGGAGTGCAGTGCTTTGCTGTCTTTCTTTAAAAAGAGTTGTTGGACATCTTTGCGATCTGATTTCTCTGCGAGAAGGCCTTCGACGATACGGGCCCGTTCATCGTAGATGCCTTGAGCACCCTTCAGGTGAAGCTTGCTTTCGGTAAGCGCGTCGTCATATAGTGTGTGCCTGAATGAAAAGAAGAGTATCAGCGATAGTCCTATAACTGGAATCCAGAAGACGACCGATAGGGCTATAAGTGTTTTACTGCCGACACTCATCTTTATAAATGGAAGTTTCATAGTGCTCCTTTCTGCGATTTTATACGAGCCCGGTTGCCGGGTCTCTCTCGTATTTTTGCTAGCGCGTTTACAACGGGGATTGCCAATGAGTAAAACGAGCCCTTGACAATCAAAGGCTTTTCACTTAAGATTCTAATGACTTGTACCGATATTTAATGTATGGGTCATACTATTTATATTCGGCATTATATACGTAATCTTTAGCTTAAAAACGGTAGATCAGGTTGTGAGAACAAACACTTAGATGCAGTTTTATTTTAAATCAAAGAAGCGTGATGACATACGCCCCAATCAGGCAGGCTCTGGTAAGGGCCGAAGCGGTGTTGCTACCTCTGGCGGTCGTGCCAGAGAGAACCGAAAGCGCGGTGGCTTTGCCAACTCGTCTGGCGGATCTTCCAAGGGCGGGTTTCCTTTGCGCTACCTCGCTCTGGCCGTACTCTTTGTTTTTTCCTTGGGCATATTCCTTATTACCTCGCGTGATGCTGTCTCATCTAAAAAAGAAGTCAGTCAAGTCCTTGTCTCTGCGCCGGATGATTCAGCCGTGGCGCCGCCTGTTGTCGCGCAGCAGAAACCGGGCAGTGTCCCTTCACTTTCAACTGTCGAGTTTAAGGTAAAGGGCAATGACAGCTTTTATACAATGCTGGACGGTATGGATGTGCCGGCCGAGCAGATTGTGCGTATGGCAAGGATCGCCGGTAGCGTATATAACCTCAGTAAGGTAAAGGTCGGCGATAAGCTAAGTGTTACCAGCATTGATGGGGAGATCGAGCGCATTGAGTACCGCTTCAGTGATATTGAGGGGATGCGTCTGGAAAGAGATCTTCAGGCAAGTGGCGGCTATATAGCGGAGCTATTTGAGATACCTTTTACTGTGGAGCAGAGGCTGGTCCACGGTGTAATAGATAGCTCTCTTTATGAGGCGGGAAGACGCGCCGGAGCAAGCCCGGCTATCATTATGGAGCTTACCGATATATTCGCATGGGATGTGGATTTTTCTACGGATATAAGAAAGGGAGATACCTTCAGTGTTCTCTATGAGATAGCAACCGTCGAAGGCAAGGCGATTGACGCAGGTAAGGTGCTGGCCGCCGAGGTCGTCAATAACGGTCGGAAACATGCCGCGATATACTTTAATGAGTCAGGTGGGGGCTCTGGTTATTATAATCTGGAAGGTAGGTCGCTGCGACGTACACTTCTCAGGTCACCGCTTCGCTACAGGCGTATATCCAGTTATTTTTCAAAGCGTCGGTATCACCCAATAACCAAGCGTTACAGGCCGCATCATGGCATAGATTATGTCGCGCCAACGGGTACGCCAATAGAGACCTCAGGGGACGGCAGGGTAAGCTTTGCCGGGTGGAAGCGTGGCTATGGTAATTATATAGTCATCAAGCATAACTCGATATATACAACGGCCTACGGGCATCTGTCACGTATTAAGAAGGGGATTCGTAAGGGGCGAAAGGTCAAGCAGGGCCAAGTTATTGGGTATGTCGGCTCAACAGGGCTTTCAACAGGGCCGCATCTGCATTATGAGGTAAAGCAGCGGGGGCGTCACGTTAATCCGCTGGCCCTAAAGTCCGCACCTAGGCGGTCCTTGAACAAGGCTGAGTTGCAGACCTTCTCAGCCCTTAGAAGAGACCTGATGGTACTGCTCTCGCGCAGTGATACCTTGTTGGCCCTTAATGATAAAGACAAGAAAAATGCCGATATCTGATCCTTGCTTGTGCCCAGTCTGCATGTCAGGCTAGCCATGTTTGTTTATCCACCCCAGATTCCTTATCGCACTGCTTCGCAGACCTCTACTTTACGACGCGACCATCCCAGTAACGCATTCCGCCGCTTAGGCTATAGACTTTCTTGTAATTGTTTTTAACAAGCATCTCTGCAAAGCCGTCTCCGGTCGGCCCTCCGTAACAGACAAAGACTATTCGCTCTGATGGTTTGAGCTCCTTCATTAGCCTTGCGTCTGCGACCTCATAGGGGATATTTATCGAGCCTTCGATGTGTCCGCTTTTATAGGTTGCGCCGTCTCTTACATCTATTATCTTGATATCCTGACCATCCGAGATCATCTGTTGAAGCTCTATGCTCGTCACTGTTTTGAACTCTCCTGCTTTAGCATTAATTGGTGATAGGCAGAGGAGGATTGCCATAAGTGCCGCTGCCAGCATAAAGGTCATTAATCTTTTTTTCATATCACTACCTGCCTGTAAAGGTTTTTATAAAAACTGGTTAATCGAGCTAACTATTGATACTATAGAATATAGCAGATATTAAAGGAATCGTGGTCAAAAAACCTTATCTTTTCAGATATAGGTGGGCGGATAAAGTAATATGTATATTATAAAGAAAGGGCAGGATGCCGGGTTAAGGTACGCTTCATACGAATCAGTGCTTGGTGATATCTTTGTCTTGAGCTCTCATAGGGGTATTGCAGCAATAGGTCTGGGTCTTGGTGAAGAGGCCTTTCTCGTGAGGTCTTTGAAGGACTACGGGATTATGCCCGATAAGACTACAGAGGGCTTTTCTAAAGTGTTTTCATTCTTTGATGATTATTTTTCGTGTAAAGAGGGCCGTGCCATCGATTTTATGCTAGACTTAAAAGACGCTGGGACTCCTTTTGATCAGGGTGTCTGGCAAGTACTGAGAACTATACCATATAATCAGTGCCGGAGTTATTCATGGGTCGCGGAGCAGGCGTCCCGTATGGCAGAGGCAAACGGGTTGCCTCGGAGTTCACCAAAGGCCTTTCGTGCTGTCGGCAGGGCTTGCGGGGCAAACAGGTTGCCGATTATAATACCGTGCCATAGGGTTATACTGGCATCAGGAAAGATCGGTGGCTTTGCAGAGGCCGCCGGCGGTTTACAGATGAAAAAACGCCTTCTTGAGCTTGAGGGCAGAGACACGGCGTGTTAAACAGGTATTGTAATCTCTTATGCCGCGTAGTATGCTAGTTTGGTGAATCTAAAAAATAGGGCTCGAAGGCCTGCCCTAAGATCTAAAGAACTCAGTATTTATTCCATCCTCTTTGTTTTTCTATCTTCGGCCTTACACCTCAGTCATTAATCTTCTAAGTTATTTTTTTGCAGACCTTGCAGGCGGTCTTGGTTATTGCCTTTGAAGAGGTATCAAAAAACAGGCATAATCTTCTCGCCACACCTGGATTTCGTTCACCCAACATGGTAATGAAATCATCAAATATTTTAAAAAACTCAATAATTTTAAGCTGTTATAAAAAAGATCGTTTAAGTCCAGAAAAAGACTTGACAACTCTTCTTTCTTTGTTTATGATGTTTGCAAGTTAGCTTACAAAGATTACAAGGTAGTAATGATTACATTGTAGGCTGGTGCAGATTTGAGTTGGTTCGTTTGGTTAGCGTTGAGGCATTGGTAGGTATTTGTTGGAGTAGACAGTGGTGCGGGTAGGTCTTTTAAGTAGTTGCTGAGAGGATGGTTTGAGTACTAAGGTTCTAAAAAATAAAGTATTAAAGTTGGAGGTAGAAATGGACGATATGTTAAAGAAGTATAGAGGTAAAGGCTTCAGGCTAACTCCTCAGCGGATATCCATTCTGAAATTCCTCGATGGCAATACCACTCATCCTACGGCAGAGGATATCTTTAAAGGCATCAAGAAGACTCATCCTACGGTCTCGTTTGCAACGGTCTATAATACCGTGCAGGCACTCAGCTCTATCGGCGAGCTCACAGAGCTTACCATCAACTCCGAACGCAAGCATTATGATCCCGACACCAGCGTTCATCACCACATTGTTTGTACAACATGTAAGAAGATAGCAGATGTATTTGTAGACTATTCAGAGAGTCTGCATCTTCCTGAAGATATATTGTCTGGCTTTCAGGTAACCGGCAATCACGTTGACTTTAGTGGTGTATGTACTGGTTGTGTATAGTAAGTCATTAAGTAAAGTATTAAGGAGGCATCAATGAAAGGTAGGAAGCATATTGTTTTAACATTTGTATTATCGGTCTTTGTATTTTTTGCCGTATCGGTTGCTGCTAATGCGGCTGACGACGGAATAAAGGGGTATTTCAAGGCTCTGCCATTGATTGCCGAGAACCCTGCTAACCCGGTTACAGCGGAGAAGGTGGAGCTTGGTATGTTGCTGTACTTGGATCCAAGGCTCTCAAAGAGCGGCTTTATCAGTTGTAATACTTGCCATAACCTATCGAGGGGCGGGGTCGATAACCTGCCGACCTCAATCGGACATGGTTGGCATATCGGGCCTAGGAACGCGCCGACTGTCTTTAACGCGGCGATCCTTAAGACGCAGTTCTGGGACGGTAGGGCAGAGGATGTGGAGGAGCAGGCAAAGGGGCCGATACTCAACCCCGGAGAAATGGCCGCTACCGAGAAGCTGGTACTTAAGAGACTTAGCTCGATACCTGAGTACAGGAAGTCCTTTAAAAAGGCATTTCCAGATGAGAAAAAACCGCTTAACTACGATAATGTAGCCAATGCCATCGGTGCTTTTGAGAGGACCTTGCTTACGCCGTCGCGCTTTGACGAGTACCTCCTTGGCGATGAAGACGCACTTACGCCGAGAGAGAAGAGGGGGCTCGATACGTTTATAAGCAAGGGTTGTGTGGGCTGCCATAACGGGGTCGGCATTGGCGGAGCCAGTCTCCAACGCTTTGATTACGGTACGGATCAGGGACGCTTCGAGGTCACAAAGAATGAGGCCGATAGAAAGGTATTTAGAGTGCCGACTCTTAGAAACATAGAACTGACCTATCCTTACTTTCATGACGGTAGCGTTTGGAGCCTTAAAGAGGCAGTCAGGATAATGGGCGAGAAGCAGCTTGGTCTAAAGTTAAAGAAAAAAGAGGTCGCGGATATTACGGTATTCCTTAAGGCTTTATCAGGGCAGATGCCAGAGATGACAATACCGCAGTTGCCACCCTCGACCCTACGCACGCCACGTCCGGACGTGAGCCAGGTTGGCAAGTAAGAACGGGTAAGAAAGAATGACGGTTGGGGCACGTCTGTAGAGGTAGTAAAGGGGCGGGGGTAGATTTACGGCGTGTCCCTAAAAAATATATGTAGAGTTTGTAGTATGAGATATGGGTGGAGTATTTAGAAATATCAAACTTACCGTCACAGACGGGTGAACAAAAAAAGGAGGAAGAAAATATGTGTGAGGCAAGAATTCAGCAGGAGGCACCGGATTTCGCAGCACAGGCTGTTATGCCGGACGGAACATTTAAAGAATTGACTTTATCGGAGTACAAGGGCAAGTATGTGGTGCTTTTCTTTTACCCGCTTGATTTTACATTTGTCTGCCCGACCGAGATAATTGCTTTTAGTGATAGGGTAGGGGAGTTTAAGGAGAGAGGTGCTGAGATTATTGGAGTATCTGTTGATAGTCATTTTTCTCATCTTGCGTGGCGCAATACGCCAAGAAAGAAGGGCGGTATCGGAGACGTGCAGTATCCGCTGGTATCTGATCTGGATAAAAGCATTAGCTGTAATTATGGTGTGCTTCTGGAGAAGCCAGGGATTGCGCTTAGAGGGCTCTTCCTGATCGATAAGGAAGGAATATTACGTCACATTACTGTAAATGATCTACCGCTTGGCAGAAATGTCGATGAGGCACTACGAGTAATAGATGCCCTTAATTTTCATGAAGAGAACGGCGAGGTCTGTCCGGCAAACTGGCAGAAGGGTAAGGACGGGATGAAGCCAAGTCAGGAAGGGCTTGAGGAGTACGCAACGGCTAACCTGTAAGTAAGTTGTTCTTAATCGATCTGGGTATATTAGATAATCACCATAACAGAGGAGTTATAAGATGGCCAGCTGGAAGTGCAGTTCATGTGGAAGTACAAAGGACTCAAGGTGTAAGCCAAAGAAATGTGCTGAATGCGAAAGCACGGCTGGTTTTGAAAAGAGCTAAAGCTCTTGATGGAGCTAGAACTCTGAATGGAGCTAGAACTCTGAATGGAGCACAGGCTCTGAAGTAATTAAGTAGTTTGGGGTGGGAGAGTGGTCTTCCTCACATGAAGGGTTTTCGCAGCGCAAGCTGCGTGAGCAAGGGGAGTGGGGAGGCTCTCTCGGGGATGCATCTCCTCTACGCAGACGTGCTGTAGAGGTTGAATGCATGACTTGAGTCTTGAGCACAAGGTCTAGCGGAAGGGGTATTTTACCTGATCATTTTAAGCGGAGTGTGTGTCGCAACTGATACGCGAATCGCCATAGAAGGTCGCTTCAATAGTTACAAAGCCGAAGAACCGTGTGCTTTATTTTAATAGATATATCTCTATGGTAACAAGGAGCAGAAAGGGTTTTACGAGACAATCAATCTAGATGTTATAGGGGTATTACCAGGTTCTGATGCTATCCAGGCACGTTAGGAGGATGCTATGAAAAATGTGGGAACGAGCATGTTAGCAGGTCACCCTGGAGCAAACATCAGAGAAGAGTTTGACAAAAAGGCAAAGAGGGAAACCGGAAGTTCAGATACTATCAAGCTTTATTTTGAAAAGATTAGAAAGTGTCCGCTCTTGAATCGAAAAGAAGAAAAAAGAGTAGCTCTTTTGGTCGAGGAAGGAGACCAGCAGGCTCGAGCAAAGATGATAGAGTCCAACCTGAGATTAGTTGTAAATATAGCCAAGCGTTACATGAATAGAGGCCTTCCGCTTCAGGACCTTATTGAGGAGGGTAATATAGGGCTTATTCGTAGTGTAGAGCGTTTTAAGGTCTCAAAGGGATGTAAGTTTTCAACATACGCCACTTACTGGATTAGGCAAGCGGTAGAGCGAGCAATAATGAATCAGGCCGCTGTCGTAAGGCTTCCGATACATGTCAGCAACGATCTGTCGAAGATGTATAGAATATCCGGTGAGTTCCAGAAGAAATTCAAACGTGAGGCCACAGAGGAAGAAATCGCCGGTAAGATGGGGGTTCGCGGTAGATATATAAAGAAGCTTCAGAGAATTAATAGAAAGATAAGTTCAATGGACGCACCACTTGCCGATGGCACGGACGAGACCTTGCTCGATAGGCTCTCTGATGACAATGTTATTCAACCGTTGGATTATATGAGTAGCGGTCATCGCAAGGAACGCGTAAGAGCCTGGCTCTTGACGCTGGAGGATAACGAGCGCGATATTCTGAGTCTGCGTTACGGTCTTGGTGGAGACCCGGAGACGCTTGAGAAGATAGGAAGGCGTTTTGGGGTGACACGTGAGAGGATTCGCCAAATTGAGACGCGAGCACTAAAAAAGCTCAGACAACTTGGTGAAGATCAGAATATAGATTCTTTACAGGCCATATAGGTCGAGAAATACTATTTAATAATATTATTAAAGGCCCTCTCTCCATCCGCCTACGGCGGTAATTAAAAGGAGAGAGGGCCTTTGCCTTTACCTGGCTTTTGGGTTATATTTTGTATTAGTCGGGTTTGCTGAACCTCCGGCTGCTACAGAATATAATAATCCAGGGTGATATGAATAATACAGCTACCAGCAAGATTTTTATTTTGAACTCTTTAGTCCTCCTATCTTACATGGCCCTTATATTTGTTCTTTCAGTCAAGCCCGCGCCTGAGGGCATACCTGGCTTTTGGCAGATGGACAAGCTCATACACGCAGGTGTCTACGCCGTGATGGGCTTTATTGCCCTCGGGGTTACAGGCCGCCTCGCCGCAGCCGAGAAAAGACGCGCTGCGCTATATGCCTTTCTGATAAGCTTTATCTTTGGCGGCTCTATGGAGGTGCTTCAATCATTTATACCCGCTAGAGAGGGGAGTTTCTATGACTGCATAGCAAACGGGGTCGGGGCTTTTATAGGCGTCTATGTATTTGCAGCGATATTTGGAAAGATCGGTCGCGCCAGATAGGTCTTAGCCCCTTAGTTTATCCAGGTATATCTTTATGATGTCGTAGTCTACCTTTGTAAAGCGGATGCCCATGCCGTTCTTTACGTGGCGTACAAGGCTTGGCGGGGCTTTTTTCGCCCACATAACTATACCCTCGCAATGAAAGGCTTTACCGTCGAATTCAATGGTTACGAAGAGTGTTGTGCCTGGACGAAAGACTTTTATGGTCTTGATGCAGACGCCGGTCTCGGATAGGTCTACTGCAAACGATGTGTACTCCGGGGGGTGCTGTGGCCCAAAGCGTACGACATTGCGAAATGCAACGCGGCGACTATCTCTTTTTTCTGCCATAGGTTGAGTCCAATATACGAAGGCGGCCAAGGCCGCCTTCGTATATAAGGTGATGTAGTTTGTAAAGATAAAAGCCCTAGACTTAAATCAGCTTGCTGCTCAAGTCAATTCAAGCAACTCAATATCAAAGGTCAGGTCTTCGGCCGCAAGCGGCTTTAAATTCATTAAATTAACTCGCCGAAGTTTGCCAGTTAAG
>CAZUFI010000002.1:30126-34406 GCA_964618745.1 uncultured Thermodesulfobacteriota bacterium
CCCGCAAGCGGGTGGTTGGCATCAAGCGAGACCATAGTCTCGGTCAGAGCAACTACTTTTACCATAAACGACTGGCCGTCTGGTTGCTGGACCTCCAGTGTTTTGCCTACCTCTAGGCTCTCGGTCTGCGGTAGTTTTTCGCGTTCAACCTCGGCGAGCAGGTCGTCGCGTTTTGGGCCGTATGCATCTTCAACTCCGAGCGTTACGGTCTTTGATTCGCCAGCGGTCATCCCTAAAATGGCTGCTTCAAAGCCCTTGATAACCATGCCGTCACCAACTTTGAAGTCTAGTGGTTCGCCGTCTTTTGAAGTATCAAAGACCGAGCCATCCTTGAGCTTGCCTGTGTAATGTACCTTTACTGCACTGCCTTCTTTTACCTGTGACATATTTGTCTCCTCAGTAGAATTTACATTTTATTATAACGTAAAATCATCAATCTAGTTTGTTGCCAGCCTATATATGTTTATTATAATCCCTCTATTTTTACACGGCGTGGCCTAGTAGTCAATACGGAATACTCAGGTGGCAGGTTTTTTGGGAGTAACAGGCTTCTGCCCTGAATGAGTCTGCATAGTTACGCTGATATTTGCTTGCAGGTCTTTGCGTATCTTACAGAGCAGATCTGTTGTGTCGTAGGGTTTACGTATAAAGGCTAGTCCTTCATCTCGAATCTCCTCCCACTGTAGCTGGTTCTTAGTATACGCGCTACTGAGAAGGATCGGCAGTTCTGGTCGGATAAGGAGGATGAGGCAGGCCAGTTCAACTCCGTTCTTGCCCGGCAGTGCTACGTCGGAGAGTAGGAAGTCAAAGGTCTCGGGGTCGTTTTTGAAAAGTTCAAGCGCGTGCTCCGCGTTATTGGTGACGGTAACAAGGTAGTTATTCTCAGAGAGAAGCAAAGAGGTTGTTTCACGTATTAATGCGTTATCCTCAACAAGAAGGATATGCTCACCCATGCCGGATAAGTCAATATCATTTGAGACGAGCATCTTGCCGGTAAGGGTCGATCTCTTGGGTGCGGGAGGGAAGAGTAGTTTGATTGAGGTTCCAATATCAGGCGTGCTCTCAACCTCGATGCTTCCTTTGTGATCCTTTACTATACCGTATACAACAGAGGCGCCGAGCCCCGTGCCCTCACCCTGTGGCTTGGATGTGAAGAACGGCTCAAAGATGCGCCTGGAGGTCTCCTTGTCCATACCGACTCCGTTATCGGTTATAGATATTGATATCATGTTAAAGGCCTTTGTGCTATCCGTGATTGCGTTCTCAGTCTTGATCTTTATTAAACCGCCACCCGGCATCGCATCTCTTGAGTTAATGGCTAGATTTATTATTGCCTGTTCAAAGCTTCCCCTGTCTCCATAGATGTCATAAAGATCGTCAGACAGATCTAGTTCAATCCTTACCGTAGAGCCGACCAGATTCTGTAGTATCTCTTTAAGGTTGCTAATCAGATGATTGACATCTATGGTTACGAATGTCATTGTTTGCTTTTTGCTGAAAATCAGAAGTTTTTGCGTGAGGTTTTTAGCACCCTCTGTTGCTGTATCAATAAGGGCAAGATACCGGTGAAGGGCGGATCTTTGATCTGTCTCTTTTTTTGACTTATATGTCATAGTCTTTATGACTGTAAGCAGGTTGTTGAAGTCATGCGCAATGCCGGCGGAGAGCCTTCCTACGGCCTCCATTTTCTGAGATTGCGCCAGTTTGGTGTAGAGATATTCTTTTTCTTTTTCGGCATTTTTTTCATTGGTAATATCTACCACCACGACATCAAGGTAGCCTTGTTCGGGGTAGAGTTTGGCCGAGTAGCGTACCCAGATATTTGAGCCGTCTTTACGACGGGCAAAGACCTCATAGTCCTGGATCTCGCCATCTTTAATTATTGTCTGGATCATGTGCTCACGGTCGCGCTGATGTTCATAGGCCGATGGCGCGTAAAATTCATCAAGCATTTGTTGGCGGTCTTTATAGCCAAACATAGAGGCCAGCCGGTCGTTGGCCTCTAGAAGTTTGCCGTCGTTTGCGCGTGTGCGTGAAAGCCCAACCTGGGAGTTGTGAAAGAGGTCGCGATACTTGCCTTTTGAATCTTTAAGTTCATCCTTTGTCTGGTTATGGCTGGTTATATCGGTGCATATGTATTGAATAATATCTCTACCTTTTAGAGATATTTTGGTAGCATTAATCAGCATGTTGTATGTTTTATCATCTTTAGTACGATGTTTTGTCTCAAAGCTTCTATCTCCGTCCTGTAATATTTCATCGAAAAGCAGGTGTATTTCCTTTTTGTTCCAGACAATATCAATATCAGCTAAACCCAGCCGCTTGAATTCTTCCCTGCTATAGCCCAGGTTGTTATGTGCCTTTGTATTGAAGTTAATAAAACAGGCCGATTCCGGGTCAATCAGCATGATTGCATCAGAGGCTGCGTTAAAGAGGGCGTTGCTGCGTTCTTCGTTCTTCTTCAGTCGCTCCTCCAGTAGTATTATACGATCCTCTGCATCCTTGTTTTTAAGTACTTCTTCAGCGAGGCGGCCTTTGAGTTCGGTGATCTCTGCTGTGGTCTTGTTAAACATTTTTTGTCCTTTAGCTTAAGACAGGCTTTGGCCTGTTAATGTAGTAATAGTTTGGAGATCTCGAGGTAAGCGGTAGGGAATGGCCTATGGTCGCAGCTGCAACGGCATGACCACTGATCCAGGTCATGACTTGATGGAAGCATTTATATGAGGAGTCGGGGGCTGCGCCACTGTCTTTGAAAGATGCGACTATCTTGCCCTCTGCGGCACTTGGCAGCGGGATATATTGCGAGAAGGCAGAGGTCTTATTTGGGGTCTTGACGCGTCTTAAACAGGCTGCGTCTTCTGGCTGGAGTGGGTATGTTTTATTAGCAGGATTAGGCTCGATAATATTGGTGCTTGTTTCTTCGGCTATAGCAGCGAGAGCGTTAAACAGACCTGTACGATGCCCTATTGAAGGTATAAGGGCCGACGCGTCACGATCTAATACCCCGATCATGGTCTCAGCAAAGGCATTGGCTTTTGCCTGGTCAAAGCTCTGAGCAGTCACGATAAACCCCTGTTGGATGATTCGGCTTTAACTTGATTTTGTAGTATGTGTGGATTATAACACTATTGGCTGTGGTGTAAATCTTTTTGTTAAAAAAGTTGTGATAAGGTGTGCTGTTATGGGTTTTATCTCTAAGTTTTTGGAGGTTTTGTGAATTTCAAGGTTCTTGTTGCCATCGCCGGATGATTTTTGTACGGCTTTGTAAGTAATTAAGGAAAATCAGGGCTGGTCTGCAAAAAACAGCGTCTTTATTGTGGGAGACTTAGAGTTAAAGCGTTAACTAATTAATATGAAGATAATAAAGGCAATAAAACCGCAGGCAGCAGAGATTATAGAGGCCTTGCGCAGCATTGGAGATTGGAGTGCCATTATAGAGCCAGAGAGTAAAAGTATGCCAAGCCCTATTGCCCAGGCTGCGGCAAAGACCTTGAAGGGTGTGCCGCCCTTTGCCTTGTGTAATTGGACAAAACTTCTATAGAAACTTGTGTCCTTAATCTTAATGGTTGCTATTAGAGGGTCTTTGGTCGGACTCAGTGTTACGTCAAGGTTAGAGCCTGTCCATTCAAAGTAAAAAGATGTGCCACCTTTTTTTACCTTTGATTTGCCTGTCGGGTGTGCGATACCCCTGGCATTTAGCTCTTTTACTACCAGCGCATGTAAGGTTTTTTTATCCGGTGTTATCGTTGATGAAAGCTGTAGCTCGTGCGAGACGTTTGTATAACCTCCTTTTATTCCCCATGTATAAAAGGCACCTGTTACCAGGTACATCACTCCTACGCATAAGAAAAATGTAGCTATTACGGCGTGTATTCGCATCAAGGAGGTTCTTTTCATATCTAGTCCTCCGGCTTATCCAGCTTTAGCCGAGTTAGCTATATTAAATAAAATGCTGCATTATAGACAAGTAAGGTCAATACCTAAATTATAGCAACAAAAACCCAGATGGCAAATACTTTCTTTTGGTTGCGGTATGGAGTGGAGGTCTGTAGAGCTTGGTAGTGGAAGTTAGAAGTTAATGTGAGTCTTTTGCCGGTTGGTTTGCATGTATCAATAACTTAGCCGGTCTGATAAGGGGTCAGACCGGCTAAGGGCAGGTAGTAGGTTGATTTATTTTCTGACTACTCGTTGGCCGAGAGGACGTTCGTTGAAGAGTTTTCGTCTTCGGTAAGGACCTTGTCGATATCAAGTAGTATAATTAGTCTATCGTCAAGCTTACC
>CAZUFI010000003.1:0-6463 GCA_964618745.1 uncultured Thermodesulfobacteriota bacterium
GCCGATGACCTTAACAGGGTGGCAGAGAACCTTAATAAGTTAGTAGGTACATTTACTTTGGACCAGAGTGTGAGAGACTTGTCTGCAACAAATCCTCAGTCATCAGGCGGTGACGACTCAAATGGGATAGGCAATGATGGGTCGGAAAATATAATAAGTTTTCAAGAGACTTCACAGCCTGAGCAGGAACCACAGGACGAAAAGGGAATGCTTGGAGGATAATAGTTAGATCTTGCGTTTCAGCCACCTAAGGCGGTTCCCCACCGTCTTAGATGGTTGGGGAACGTATAAAGCGAAAGCGGAGTAATAAATGCTGAAGACCCCTGGTTTTATCTCTTCAGTACCTTAAACCGCCTAGCATTTAACTTACCCTAAAGGTGTCTGCCTTCCCCGTCTGAGATGGCTTCCTGCTGACTTAGACGGGGAATGTCCTATTCATGGTGTTTCTAACACCGCGCGTGGTTTATAAAAGGTATAGAAGCGTAGATTTGATATTACGTTTCTATGCCTTTTTGCGTTTTGTCTTTTGCGCAGAGCTCACAGCCCTGCTCTTTGGCGGCGAGTTCAGGTGACGGTTGTTTTTGCCGGGCAGGAGAAAAAAATGCCTAGCTGGAACAATATGACGTTCAAGGTTTTGACACCTGGATATTGCCCGTTTTGCAAGTGCTTGTTTTATATGGCTATTTTTTTATCAGAGAGTTGGCACAGTTGTTGCAATACAAGATAGTGACAGCAGGAGGGTAATTTAGATGGATAGATCAATCTTTGTAGCACTAACAGGTGCAATGGCTCAGCAGAAGAGGCTGGAGGTTGCCTCTTATAATATATCCAATGCCAATACTACAGGCTATAAGAAGCAGGCTAATCTCTTTCAGGCTACCTTTACGGATGCCTTGAAGGCCTACCCCGTGGATGATGGTATTGATATCGATATGACTCAGGGAGCTATTAGAAACACCGGCAACAAGCTTGATCTGGCGATAATGGGTGATGGCTTCTTTGTCGTAAAGACCCCGCAGGGTGAGCGATATACGAGGCAGGGGGATTTCACGCTTAGCCCTGACGGGACGCTAACGACCAAAGAGGGGTTTCCAGTGCTTAGCGAAAGCGGTGAGATTCAGTTAAAAGGAAAGGATATGAATATAGTCATAAATGATGCAGGTGGTATATCTACTAAAAATATGCCGCAGCAGATGCTTAGTCTTGTCAGCTTTGATGCGGATACAAAGTTTATAAAAGAAGGTCAGTTTTATACTGTTATAGAAGGTAGCGTTAATAAGAATCCGGCCCTTGGTGAGCTACATATTGCGCAGGGTAATCTAGAGGTCTCAAACGTAAATGCCGCCAAAGAGATGGTAAATCTAATCGAGATTATTCGCAACTATGATAGTCAGAGCAAGGTGATTCAGACCCTTGACGACCTGACCAAAAAGACTATAAATGATGTAGGAGCTTTTTAATCTTAACTATTAGCTAGTTGCTTTAAAGTGTTGTTTTAAAGGGGGTTTTACTATGATGAGATCGTTGTGGACGGCATCTACCGGGATGGATGCGCAGCAGTTTAGGATAGATGTTATTGCGCACAATCTGGCCAACGTAAATACCATTGGTTTTAAAAAGACCCGGGCCGATTACCAGGACCTGCTTTATCAGGAGATGAGATCGGCGGGTGCTTCTTCTTCGCCAAGTACGATTGTACCGACCGGGGTTCAGGTCGGTCAAGGCGTAAAGATCGTATCTACCAGTAAGCTCTTTACCCAGGGTAATTATCAGCAGACGCAGAACCCTCTGGATGTAACCATCGAGGGCAAGGGGTTTTTTCAGATAACAATGCCTAACGGCGATATCGGCTATACAAGGGATGGTGCTTTTAAGCTGGATAACTCGGGTAATATGGTTAACTCCGACGGTTACTTGTTGGAGCCGCAGATATCGCTACCTACCGATACAATAGAGATAACTATAAGCTCTGACGGGATCGTATCTGTTACGCAGCCCGCGACTACAACACCGACGCAGGTCGGTAATATCGAGGTGGCAAACTTTATAAATCCGGCAGGGCTCAAGCCCATGGGTAAGAATATGTATCTTGAGACCGAGGCCTCGGGTAATCCGACGACCTCGGTGCCGGGTGAAGACGGTACCGGTACGGTCATGCAGGGCTTTATTGAGATGTCTAACGTTAGTGTTGTCGAGGAGATGGTTAATATGATTACCTCGCAGAGGGCCTACGAGCTTAATTCAAAGGCCATTCAGACCTCTGACGATATGCTTAGAACTATAAACGGACTTAAGAGGTAGTAATGATTAAGCTTTTATTGGTATTTATATCGGTTATAGCTCTTGTGGCAGGCTCTTCGTTTATAGCCGTCGCAGCCCCAGTTGGTAATGCTCTTATTCTTGAGGAGGTTACGCAGGCGATAAAATCTGATAGCCGTTGGGGCGGGGCTTATATAGAGATCAGTGAGCTGGATCTTTCAGCTCTCTCACGCAGGGGTAAGGGGGCTTTGATCGAGGGGTATGACAATATAACGGTAAAGTTTCTGGGCCAGGTCCGCCCGGGCAAGAGGTTTACCATGAAGCTTGTCTTTTCTAAGGATGATAAGCCCATGACCGAGGCTTTGGCAACGGCCCGTATAAATGCCTTTAAGGATGTTGTAGTTGCCATGCGCTCGCTCAGAATCAGAGATAAAGTAGGGTTTGGAGATGTGCGCGTAGAGCGTATGCAGCTGCGAGAGCTGGATGCACCTGTATTTGTCTCAGTCAAAGATGTTGTGGGCATGCGGGTGCGACGCCCGATCAGGGCCGGCGCTTATCTGAAGAGAAACTACATTCAGCCGGAGACTACTATACGTCGAGGCGATAAGGTAATTGTTGTGGCAGAAAGCGGCATTTTAAGGGTCAGAAGCAAGGCCCGTGCGCTGGAGGATGGTTATCCGGGCAGCGTCGTAGAGGCCCGCACAGTTGGCGGTAAGGTCGTCTTTGGTACTGTCAATGAAAGAGGCGAGCTCTCTGTTGCCTTTTAGTTGGAAGCTGAACTCGGTTTTTATGAGGTAAGGTTATGAATAAATCGAAGAAAGTATATTCTAAGGTCGTCTTTTCGGGGCTGCTGGTAATCGCAGTAGCCATTGCCGGTTGCTCTACGCCGACCCCTAAGAAGGTCGATACCTCGGTTATACCTATTTATACCAAGATACAGAGACCGAGCGAGGGTTCTTTATGGGCCGGTGAGACCTCGATGAATACGCTTTTTCAGGATTTTAGAGCAAGGAATGTCGGTGACATCCTTACAGTTCTTGTCTCGGAGAAGACTAGTGCCACCGAGGAGGCCACGACATCTACCAAGCGTGAGACCGATGCCAGTGCCAGTATAGCCGGGTTGCTCGGGCTTCCGCTTGATTTTGGAATGAAGAATTTTCTTCTTCAGAAAAATGCATTTTCACCGACCTTTGAGAGTACATACAACAATGACTTTGACGGTGAAGGCGAGACGACAAGGAGCGGTTCTTTTAATACGACCATAGCGGTACGCGTTACAGAGGTATTGCCAAATGGTAATCTTGTCATCGAGGGTAAGAAAGAGACTCGCCTCAATAACGAGTTGCAGTATATCGTCCTTAGCGGGCTGGTAAGGCCCATCGATATAAGTACCGATAATACTGTGCTTTCCAGTAAGATTTCCGATTCAAGGCTTGAGTACTCAGGCTCTGGTGTTATCTCTGATGGGCAGAGTCCGGGATGGGCAAGGAGGATTCTGGATAATGTTTGGCCTTTCTAGATACCTGATAATAATAACTTTTATAGCAATTGTAGCTGTCTTTTCGGCTGCTCCGGCCAGTAGTGCTCGCCTTAAAGACGTAGCCTTTTTCGAGGGGGTAAGGTCGAACCAGCTCTTGGGTTATGGTCTTATCGTTGGTTTAGACGGTACCGGGGATAAAAAAGGCGCTGTCTATACCAACCAGAGCGTAGCGAATATGCTCAATAAGCTTGGTATGAAGATAAAGCCGGATGATCTTAGTCTAAAGAATACCGCAGCCGTTGTGGTAACGGCAGAGCTGCCGCCTTTCTCCAAGAAGGGCTCCAGGCTCGATGTCCTTGTATCGTCGATAGGTGATGCCAAGAGCCTGCAAGGCGGTACGCTTCTGGTCACCCCGCTTAAGGGCCCTGATGGTCAGGTCTATGCCGTAGCTCAGGGGCCAGTCTCAATGGGCGGCTTTGTTGCTGGCATAGGGGGTACGACGGTCAGCAAGAACCATCAGACCGTTGCAAAAGTACCGGGCGGGGCATTTATAGAGAAGGAAGTGCCTTTTACCCTTGAGGGTAGAGGGGAGTTATTCCTTACGCTGCGCCACCCCGATTTTACTACTGCCAGAAGGGCCGCAGATAAGATAAACAGTGCCTTTGGCGGTCAGATGGCGGTTGCACGCGATAGCGGTAGTGTCGGTATAGTAGTGCCTGCGGAGTATAGAGATAATATAGTTACCTTTATCTCAAAGGTAGAGAGGCTCGTTGTTAGAGAGGATACTATATCCAGGGTCGTTGTGAATGAAAGGACAGGGACTGTTATTATTGGAAAAAACGTTACGATATCAACGGTTGCTGTCTCTCATGGGGATATCACCGTACATATAAATGCAGATGTACAGGTCTCGCAACCCGGGGCCTTCTCACCGGGCGATACTGTAGTAGCCGTTAGTGAGGATATAGAGGTCTTTGAAAAGCCGGTTAGTCTGGTGCTTTTGGAGCAGACAGTTACCCTTGGTGAGGTCGTGACCGCACTTAATGAGGTAGGCGTTACTCCGCGAGATCTCGTTGCTATACTGCAGGCATTAAAGACGGCAGGGGCTATGCAGGCGGAGCTACTTATAATATAGCCGCTGGATTCTGAAAACTATCAAGAGGAATACGTAATGGATACAAATAGTATAAATGCAAACGCACAGGCAGAGTTCTTCAAAAGTAGTGTCTTACCAAGCGTCAGCCAGGTTGGCGGCGGCGGAGTGAAAGAGGCTACCGAGAGCTTTGAGGCAATCTTTATAAAAGACCTGCTTACGGTTATGCGCAAGGCGACGAGCGAGGGTGGGCTCTTTAACTCTGGCAACTCAGGTAAGATCTATAGCTCAATGATAGATACCGAGCTCTCCAAGAGTCTGGCAAAGGGGCGTGGGCTTGGGCTTGGGCAGATGCTGCTTCGCCAGCTTGAAAAGGACGGTGTGGTGGATGCCGCAAAAGGGATGAAGCCCTTGAAGGCCGAGCAGGCACCTGAGCCGAAAGGGAGCGCTGGCTTATCAGTCCTGAAAGGGGCAGAGGGTATCTCCGGTGAGGCAGGGGGTGAGGCAGGGAAGGTGCTTAAATATGAGATGCCGGTAGAGGGCACTATAAGTTCAAACTATGGTATGAGAACTCATCCGATCAGGCAGTCCAAAGAGTTTCATAACGGGGTGGATATTAGTACCTACGAGGGAGCACCGGTATATCCCGCAGCCGACGGGGAGGTTAGCTATGTCGGCAAATCAGATAGTTATGGTAATTTTGTTGAAGTAAAACATGATGATGGTATAGTATCAAGGTATGCACATTTGCACAGCCACCTTGTAAAGGAAGGTGATACTGTGAAGGCCTCCAGACCTTTTGCCTTTGTAGGTAACACGGGTCGATCAACGGCTGCTCATCTACACTTTGAGCTGCTGCGAGATGGTAAGGCACTAGACCCGGATCAGTTGCTTGATGGTGACTGAAAAAGAGGCGAAATGTGGCATTCAAGTGCCTTGATAACGGGAAAAAACCTTTAGATAACAAAGGCTTCCTGATTAAAGTTTCCGGCAGTTTTTGCCGATATAAAAACATGGCAAATACTACTGGAAGACCTTAAGGAGGAGCCAGAATTATGAAGATAGGTGGACAAAAACCAGGTGTCGGTAGAGACGGCGCAGTCAATAATACAAAAAAGAAGGACGGCAGCAAGTCTGAGTCAATTCTTGGAGGTTCCAGTTCTCCGGTAGAGAGCGATAGCGTAGAGCTCTCCAGTAAGGCGCAGACAATGAAAAAACTTAATACACTTATTGATTCTACCCCAGAGGTCAGGGAAGCCATAGTGGTAAAGTTCAGGACCGATATAGAGAACGGTAGTTACAGGGTTAATGTTGAGAAGGTAGCTGAGAGGATGCTAGAGAGGGCAATAAAGGACTCTCTTTATAAAGAGAGATAGAGGGTGTTGTTATGGATCTTCGTGGACTGATTAAAAAAATAGAGATAGAGATGCGCCTCTATAAAGAGTTTATAGCTCTTTTGCATGAAGAGACCGAGGCTGTAATCCAGAGGGATTACAAAGAGCTCTATAAGGTTATTGGGCACAAGGAGCATGTCCTGGTTGCTCTGGAGCGGGCGATACGTGAGAGGATTGCTGATATGGACGAGGTGCTTGCCGAGCATACCTTTGCCGGGGCCCAGCCCCTTGCCGGGG
>CAZUFI010000003.1:6563-19932 GCA_964618745.1 uncultured Thermodesulfobacteriota bacterium
GGCTCACCGATTAGAGATGAACTCAGCGGCGCGCGTATTAAGCTTCAGTCCCTGATCGATAGTGCCAGAGAGGTCAATAGGGTCAACACCCATATAGTACAGAAGTCTTTGGATAATGTTAATAAAACACTGGGTTTTCTTGGCAATCTCTTTGTCCAGGATACCTACGGCCCTACCGGCGCTGTAGCAAGTATGGCGGTAAAGGGTTCACGTCTTTCTGAGGGGGTTTAGATATGCCAGATATTACCTCGATGATGTCTATTGCAAGGACCGCGCTGATGACGGCTCAGAGATCAATGAGCGTTGTATCGCATAATATCGCAAATGCCAATACCGAGGGGTATTCCAGGCAGCGTGCCTCACTAGAGAGCAATAGCCCGGTTGAGTTTGGGGGGTTATCATTCGGTCGTGGCGTAAGTATAGCCGATATATCACGGGTCTATGACCCTTTTGTTGAGGCCAGTCTACGGGATGCAAAATCTAATCTTGCTTTTTATGAGGGCAAGGGTAATATCTTGTCCAATGTCGAAGCAGTGGTAAATGACCTTGCTACCGAGTTTGGGCTTTCCTTTGCAATCAATGATTTTTTCAATGGTTTTCAGGACCTTGCCAATGACCCGTCCTCTACTACAGAGAGGGACTCATTGCTTGCCAAGGCCTCGGTAATGGCCGGTACCTTCCAGCGAATAGATGACCGCATCAAGCAAGAGCTGACCAGCGTCTCCGAACAGATAGATGCCATGGTTGTCGAGGTAAATAGTCTTGCCAATATGATCGCCGATATAAATCAAGAGATAATCTATATGGAGAACCGTGGTCTCACCCCGAATGATCTGTTGGATACGAGAGATACATTGCTCAGAGATCTATCCGAGATAATCGATATATCTACCTTTTCCGATAGTGAAGGGACTATCAATGTCCTTATGGGCACAGGTATTAAGCTTGTCTCCGGCACTGATGTAACTGAGGTTACCGTGCAAGGGCCAAGTCTTACGACCGGTAATTATCAGCTAATCTCAGGCGGAGTCGTTGAGTTTGCCGATAGGTTAAGCGGTGGTAGTCTTAAAGGGTTGATCGATGGTAGGGATCAAGCCGTAAAGACCTTGAAGGAGATTGATGTTTTATCTGCTTCAATATATCAGGAGATTAACGGGCTTCATTCCACAGGGTACGGCCTTGACGGGACTACCGGCAATGACTTTCTCACCGGTATGCAGGTATATACCGAGGAAGATGTCGATAACACCGGTGGTGCCAAGGTTACCGCCTCAAGTATTACCAGCCTTAGCGCACTAACTCTGGATGACTATATCGTAAGTTTCAGCGGCCCTGCCGTCTATAATGTTGTAAACTCAAATACAGGTGCTGTGGTTGTCTCGGGAGGGTCATATACATCCGGCGCTGCGATTACCTTTGAAGGGATAAGCGTTACTATAACCAACACTACAGGGGCACCTGCTGTTGGAGATACCTTTATGGTCAGTCCCACCCATGGTCTTACAGGCAATTTGGATATCGCCATTACCGATACGGATCAGGTGGCTGCCTCCAGTACTTTGGCAGGGCTGCCGGGTGATAATATCAATGCACTTGCCATGGCCGCACTCAGGGACTCGAAGAATACCGAGGGTAAGACCTTTGTTGATTTTTACACCAGTATTTTGACCGAGGTCGGGGTTGAGAGTAACTTCTTAAATGTTAATATGACGCTACAGGAGTCCGTTGTTCAAGAGCTATCGCTCAATCGTGAGTCGATCTCAGGGGTATCACTTGAGGAAGAGGCTATTGAGATGTTAAAGATACAGCGTTCTTACGAGGCGGCGGCAAAGCTCTTGAGCGTAGCCGATGAGATGTTTCAGACGCTCTTGAGTATAAAGCGTTAGTTTGGTAAAATAGATATCTGAGGGGATACAAATGAGGGTTACAGAGAATATCGTTTATAGTACATATATCAATGATATACTCAAGCACCAGCGTTCTTTGTTTAAGCTTCAAGAGCAGCTGGCCTCGGGTAAGACCGTAAACTCCCTGTCCGATGACCCTGTAAATGCCGGTAGAATACTACGTAGTAAAAGTACCCTGGCGGCCTTTGATCAGTATACTAGGAATGCTAATACCGGGCTGACCTATCTGAGTATCGCCGAGTCTACTATGGACAGGGTTAAATCTATTATAATAAGGGCTAAGGAGGTCGCGATAAGTGAGGCCTCGGGTACAGCAGGTTCTGCATCGCGCCTGAATGCCGCCTTTGAGGTAAGCCAGCTGCGTGACGAGCTTATATCTCTGGGTAACAAGAACTTTCAGGGTAGCTTTATGTTTGGTGGCTATGAGAGCGGCACCGAGCCATTCGATACAGGCGGGGCTTACTTAGGCGATACGGCAGAGTATGCGATTCAGGTCGGACAGTCCAAGACCCTTGCCATAGGCATAAATGGTGGTAAAGTATTAAAAGGGGTCGGTGGCGGTGTTGATATAATTCAGTTGGTAGATGACCTGCGAACAGCACTGAATGCCAATGATACGGCCGGCATACAGTCCGCTGTTGATGATATGGATAACTCATTTGAGCAGGTCTCTCTGGCTGTATCCGATATCGGTGGACGCATATCAAGACTTAACGCTATTATATCGGATGTAGAAAGCTCCAAGCTTAATGTTCAGGCCGCGCTCTCAGGTATAGAGGATATCGATATTATCAAGGTCATAAGTGATCTCACAAGGAGACAGACGGCGTTGGAAGCAGCCATCGCCTCGGCCGCAAAGGTCTTTAGTCTGAGTATCTTCAATAGAATATAGTTCTAATTCCGCAATAGACTGCTTCATATAACTTAAGCCATGGAGGGCGAGTAATGTTAGTATTGACACGGAAGTCAGGTGAGGCAATCAGGATAGGCGATGATATACGCATCGTCATCGTCTCGATTAAAGACAATCATATAAAACTTGGCATAGAAGCACCACTGAGCAACCCTGTTCATCGTGAGGAAATATATCTAAGGATTCAGCAGGAAAATAAAAACGCATCCACTACTATGCCTGATGATATCGTGGATGCATTAAAGGGGTTTGATGTCTAATGAATGTTACTGCTAATGGGCCAAAGTCCATAAAGCTTGAGACAAGCCGTTTTGGAGAGGTCGAGGTTACCGAGGATAAGGTGATATTATTTGCCAATGGTATACCTGGCTTCGAGACCAATAAGAGATATATACTTATAGACCATGATGATGGAGGGATGTTCAAGTGGCTGCAAGCCGTCGATGATCCGCAGGTCGCCTTCCTTATGACAGATCCTTGCATCTTTAAGCAGGACTATAAGGTATCGATCTCCAGACCCGAACTGAAGAGCCTTGAGGCCGACAACCTCTCGACTATCGTAACGCTTGTGACCGTCTGTGTTGAGCCCGATAATAACCTTATGGCCCTTAACCTTAAAGGACCGATAGTCTTTAACTCAGCCAATATGACGGGTAAGCAGCTAATCGTTGATAAGGAAGGTTATTCTTGCCGTTTTGAGGTCCAGCTGAGAAGGCCTGAAAAGGCTACACCTGAAAAGAAGGTCACGCCTGAAGAGGCTGCGTCTGAAAAGGTAAGGCCTGAAAAGGCGGCAAAAGAAAAGACTAAATAATCATGTGTATACCTAGAAATTCTGCAAGGTTTATATCCTCTGATCTCTGTATTTTATAGATGTCATTATACCTGCCTTTAAATGTCACTATCTTGACATGTCCGCTCTCTCCGCTTTACGAAAACACTTGATAATTCAAGGATTTTAATTATAATGATGATATATCGGATATGGTATGGATGTTGCATATAATAAAAGTATATCTAACTAACAGTACCGTTGTTTACGGCTCTTGGATTGCTGAGGGCGTAAAGTGAGGAAGGTGGATTTATGGCGTTGGAAGGCAGCACTATACTTATAACCGGCGGGACCGGTTCTCTGGGTCAGAAGTTGACCGAGATCATACTGGCCAATTATAATCCAAAGCGTCTTATAATTCTCAGCCGTGATGAGCTTAAGCAGTACGAGATGTGTCAGAGATTTAATGACCATCAGGCTCTCAGGTTTTTTATCGGTGATGTAAGGGATCGTGACAGGCTATACAGGGCCTTTGACGGTGTTGATTATATAATTCACGCGGCTGCCCTTAAGCAAGTCCCCGCAGCCGAGTACAATCCTTTCGAGGCCATCAAGACCAATATCTATGGTGCTAAAAACGTAATCGACGCAGCCGTTGATTGGGGGGTCAAGAAGGTAGTAGCCCTTAGCACCGATAAGGCTGCCAATCCGATAAACCTCTACGGAGCGACCAAGCTCTGCTCTGATAAATTATTTATCTCCGGCAATACCTATGCAGGCAGCAAACCTACGCGTTTTTCTGTGGTGAGGTACGGCAATGTCGTGGGGAGTCGCGGCAGTGTTATTCCGTATTTTCTTCAGCAACGCAAGAGCGGGGCGGTGACTGTAACCGATAAGCGTATGACGAGGTTCTGGATAACGCTTGATCAGGGCGCGCGGATGGTGCTGGATTCTTTTGAGAGAATGAAGGGGGGGGAGATCTTTGTCCCGAAGATCCCCAGTACCGGCATTATGGATGTCGTCGAGGCTATAGCCCCTGATTGCGAGGTAAAGCTGATAGGGATAAGACCTGGAGAAAAACTCCATGAAGTACTTATCAGTGAGGACGACGGCAGGTTAACGCTTGAGTATGATGATTATTTTGTAATTCAGCCGCAGTTCCCTTGGTGGGGCGAGGAGCGTAAAGAAGGCGGCGTTAGCGTGGAGGACGGCTTTACCTATACCAGTGATAATAATAAGGTAAAGCTGGATATCAAGGGTATTAAGGATCTGGTAAAGACGTGGCACGGTAGCGGCGACCCTGACTGATAATTTTAAGACTTAATATGGATCCGGTTGTTAAATATAGAAGCGCAGAGGTCTTGAAAAGATGGCAGAGAAGGTTATTATAGGCAGCCGAGAGGTTGGCCCGGGTTTACCTACTTATATTATAGCCGAGGTTGGTTCTAACCACGACGCAAGTCTGGAGCGTGCACTGGAGCTTGCAAAGGCCGCTAAAGATGCCGGGGCCGATGCCGTTAAGTTTCAGTCTTTTACAGCCCAGGGGCTTATAAATCCGCTAAGGCCGGATGGTGCCGGCGGGTGGGAGGACCATCCCGCATACGAGGTGATAGATAAGCTTACCTTACCGGCGAAGTGGCACTATGAGCTTAAGCGTTACTGCGACGGGCTTGGTATAGATTTTCTCTCGGCCCCGTTTGATCTGGGGCGTGCCGATCTTTTGCATATGGTAGGGGTTCCGGCCTTTAAGATCGCCTCCGGCGATATTACCTATGTCCAGTTGCTACAGAGGGTCGCATCCTTTGATAAGCCTGTGATCTTATCGACCGGTGCTTCATATTTGGAAGAGGTTGATGAGGCGGTAAAGGTCATCATGGCAGCCGGTAATAGTCAGATTGCGCTGATGCATTGCGTCTCGCTTTATCCGAGCAAGCTGGAGGATGCCAACCTTAAATGCATAACGACTATGAGAAAGGCATGGGGTGTGCCGGTCGGTTTATCCGACCATAGCCCTGGTTCTTTACTTGCGATAGGGGCTGTCTCTTTGGGGGCTTCTATTATAGAGAAGCACCTGACCTTTAGCCGTGAACTCGGTGGCCCTGATCACTCATACGCAATGGAGATAGGCGAGTTTAAAGATATGGTAGGTGAGATTCGCTCTATGGAGAAGGCTCTGGGCACAGGCCTTAAAAAACCAACTGAGCAGGAGATCGGCGAGCGGGTAGGGGCACGCAGAAGTATATATTTAAGGAAAGACGTAGCGGCTGGGATGGTCCTTACCAGTGATCTTTTTAAGGTCGTAAGGCACGCCCATGGTATGGAGCCGTGTCGGTTATCTGGTGTTATAGGTAAAGAGGCCGCGCGTGATCTAAAGCAGAATATGCCGTTGTTAGTTGATGATATCAGTGAATCCGACAAAGCCCCTAGCGCAGGGACGGCAGAGAAGAAGCCGGACTTTGCCGGGGGTTGATTTTTTTTAAAAGTTTTCTTTCTTTTATCTTTAACTCTAAATCAAGATTGTCTGTAATAAGGCGAGGGGTCTTTGGGTAAGAACCTAGTCGATGAAAAAGAGCAGGTGCGTGGCAGTGCTGTCGTTGCTATCATACAGGCACGGATGGGTTCGACCAGGTTGCCGGGTAAGGTGCTGGAAGAGCTCTCTGGCAAGACCATTCTCTGGCATGTCGTCAACAGGGTCAGGCATGTTCGAGCTGTGGACCAGATCGTTGTCGCAACGACCCGGGCCTTAGCAGACGATAAGATCGCAAAGTGGTGTGAGAGTGAGGGGGTAGCCTGCTTCAGGGGCAGCTCTGAGGATCTCCTAGATCGTTATTACCGGGCAGCCCTTAAGTACGATGCGGCTGTTATCGTAAGGATTACATCTGATTGTCCTTTGCTTGATCCCTCGCTTGTGGATATGGCTATAGGTAAGTTTCAGGAGGGCGGCTTTGATCACGTAAGTGTCGGGGGTAATTACCCGGACGGCCTTGATACAGAGGTCTTTTCATTCGCAGCCCTCGGTAGTGCGTGGAAAGAGGCCAAGCTTGGCTCAGAGCGTGAGCATGTAACGCCATTTATATGGAAGCAGCCTGAGCGTTTCAGGCTTTTTGGCTTTAGTGCGGCAGAAGACTATAGAGCGATGCGCTGGACCGTTGATGACGAGCGAGATCTTAGCTTCGTCCGTGCCGTCTGTGACGGGTTAGGGCAACGTGAGAAGCCTTTTGGCATGCAGGAGATTCTGGATTACCTCGAACTTCATTCGCAGCTCTTAGAGATAAATGCAGGTACTATGAGAAACGAAGGGTACGCAAAGTCTCTTCGCGAAGACGCAGTTACTAAAGAGGACTGAGCTGCTTGGTTAACTTAATAACTTTATATCAAGGATGATATGACCACAGGTAATGACTCTGCATTTCCAATATCAGATGAGCTTTGGCAAAGGGCCTGCGCCCTTATTCCGACCGGCACTCAGACGCTTAGTAAGGCCCCTAACCAATTTGTCGGCGGGGTGACTCCGAAGTACCTGAAGCGAGGCGATGGCTCTCACGTATGGGACGTCGATGGTAACGAGTATATTGATTACCCTATGGCTCTGGGCCCGATCCTGCTTGGCTATAACTATCCTCCGGTCATAGAGGCCGTAACAAAACAGATTAAAGAAGGTACGACCTTTACCCTTATGCATCCGCTTGAGGTCGAGGTCGCGGAGCTTCTCAGAGAGCTTGTCCCGAGCTGCGATATGGTACGTTTTGGTAAAAACGGTGCCGACGCAACGAGTGCTGCCGTCAGGGCCGCACGCGCCTATACGGGTAGAGATGACGTTGCTTACTGTGGCTACCACGGTTGTCAGGACTGGTATGCCGTGGTGACACCTCGCAATATCGGTATCCCCAAGTACCTCGCTACGCTAATGCATGCCTTTGAGTACAATAAAATAGAAAGCCTTGAAAAGGTCTTTGCCGAGAATCCAGGAAAGATAGCTGCCGTTATTATGGAGGTTCCGGGTATTGAGCCTGCGATTAATCCAGAGACTGGCAAGAATTTTTTGCAAGAGGTCGCCGAGGTTGCACGCAAAAACGGAGCGGTCTTTATCTTAGATGAGATCGTAACGGGTTTTCGTTTTTCTATAGGTGGTGCTCAACAGAAGTATGATGTCATGCCGGATCTGTCCTGCTTTGGTAAGGGGATGGCAAATGGTTTTCCGATCTCTGCCGTAGTCGGTAAAAAAGAATTTATGAAGGAGTTTGACGAGGTCTTTTTCTCTATGACTTACTCCGGCGATACAATCGGGCTTAGTGCGGCAAAGGCTACTCTCAAGGAACTCATTGAAAAGCCTGTAATAGATTATATCTGGAAGACGGGTGCGCGCCTTCACGCAGGGGTAAATAAGCTTGCAAAAGAACTGGAGGTGCCGTTTCAGTTTGGGGGGCAGCCGGTACGAGGCCACTACGTGATCGACGCCGGCGGCGAGGACCGGGTGCTTACGGTAAAGAGCCTTTTCCTGCAGGAGACCGTCAAGCGTGGCATCTTATTTGGTGGTCCTGTATTTATTTCTTACTCGCATACGAAGGCTGATATCGATAAGACAATCAATGTCGTGGGTGATGCCTTCCGGGTTATAAAGAAGGCACTGGCAAGCGGTGATCCAGATTCCTTTATCAAGGGGGAGAAGCCAAGTGTCGTCTTCAGGCAAAGGAAGTAGCATGGATACCAAGGATATTAAGGGTATAAAGGATAAAATATTTCTTCTTATTGGTTGCGGCTCTATAGGGAGGCGGCATATAAAAAACCTCGCCTCTATCGGAGCACGCAGGTTTATGCTCTGCGACCTGAGCGAAGACCGTCAGCGTAGCGCAAGGGCATGCCTGCCAGAGGACGCAGAGGTGGATTTTTTCACAGACTATTGCGTGGCCCTTGAGCAGTGCCCGGATGCGGCTCTTATCTGTACGCCATCGAGCATGCACCAGCAGATGTCCGTAGCGGCGGCGCGCGCGGGGGTAAATCTTTTTATCGAGAAGCCGCTATCACATACTATAGACGGCGTGGCAGAGCTTATAGAGATAGTAAATGAAAAGCAACTGGTCGCAACGATGGCGATGTGTTACCGCTTTCATCCTGTTTTTTTAAGGTTGAAGGAGATGCTGGATACGGGTGTCGTAGGCAGGCTTTATCACGCCAATTGTTACGGCGGTTATTACCTGCCGTATTGGCATCCAAATGAAGATTATAGAACCGAATACGCCTCGCAGAAAAAACTCGGCGGTGGGGTGATACTAACCAGCATTCATGGCTTTGACAACCTGCGCTGGCTCTTTGGTGAGGTAGAGCAGGTAACTGCGATTGTCGATAAGGTCGGCGATCTTGAAATGGACGTCGAGGATATTGCCCTTGGGACATTCCAGATGCAGAGTGGCCTGTATATTAGCTGGCAGACGGATTTCCTGAGGAGATCTGATGAGCATATGTATGTAATCGTCGGAGAGCACGGCACGCTCAGGTGTAATGTGCTGGAAGGTTTGATCGAGGTCTATTCTGTAGAGGATCGTAGTTGGAGTTCGGAGCGGATTGCGTATGATGTGAATGCCATGTATCTGGACGAGATGGAGTCTTTTGTCAGTGCCCTTACCACGGGCTCGCCTGTGGCAGTGGGGCTGGACGAGGGGCGCAAAACTCTAAAGTTGGCATTAGAGATAAAGGCGCAAGGCGGGGGTTAAGCCATGGGTATGGGAATTGCAAAGAGGGTTACTATCTGGACCGAGGGTGGAAGCTCTATCGGTATGGGGCATATCGCCAGATGTGTTAATCTCTCCCGTTCTTTAAAGGATGTCGGGATTGAGTCTATGTATTATGTCAATAATGATCTTACGACGATGGAGATATTGAAGAAGAATGACCTGCCTTATCGAGTAGCACCGCTGGAAGATGTTCAGGGAATGCTTGACGAAGACGAGCTTGTCGTAATAGATACAAAGAAAGATCTGCCCGGGCAGGTCGAGCTTTTGCGGTGCAGGGGGCGAAAAATAGTCATGATCGATAATAATACCGCTGCCGCAGAGCAAGCAGACCTTGCTATTATGCCATCGATCTACTTTGACGCTGAAAAAGACTACGTTAGCCCGAGCTTTAGAGGAGGCTCGGAGTATCTTATAATAGGTGATAACTTTCGTGCCAAAAGAAAAGAGAGTCTGCGTCTTGAATTCTCTCTGCCCTTGCAGGTGCTGGTCTCGATGGGAGGGGCCGATCCAAATCATATTACCGAGAAGGTCGTTGCCGCTCTGGCTGGGATGGATCTGGTAGAGGTTGATGTCGTAATCGGTAACGCATCAAAGCCAACAGAGAGTCTCTATGCGTTGGAGCGTGCAGGGCATACGAATATCAGGTTTCACAAGCACCTGACCGATCTTGCTCCTCTGATGACTACGGCGCATGTGGCCTTTACGGCTCTGGGGACAACGATAAATGAACTGGTCTTTATGGGAGTGCCACCGATAGTTATCTCTAATTACTTTGATGATTCGCATGATCTTGGTAGGCTGCGAGTGCTAGAGGTCGGTATCGCAATGGATCACCACAGTGATTGCTCTGCCGTGGATATAAGGGGTGCGGTCAAGGGTTTTGTCGATGATAACGCCGGGTGGGAGATGATGAGCATGAAGGCCGCTGCCTTAACCGATGGGATAGGTGCCGTTAGGATAGCGGCACTTATAGCAGACCTTGGTTGGCCGAGTAGGAAGGGGTAAGGGCGTTTCTGTTGGTTTGACCGTTAAGTGGGATATGTGCCTTTGTTAATGATGGTAAAGGAGGGTATTTGAAGAACCTAAAACGTATGTGCAGTAGTGCCGGGCTATGAAGATTATAGTCGCTGGTGGTTATGATACAAAAAACCTGGGCGATCATGCAATGCTCAAGGTCTTGGTGCGCGATCTTTCTGCGAAGGTTCCTGATCTTGAGACTGTTCTTCTGTCTCGCCATCCTGATAAGGCCTTTGATGAGGCCTACGGGGTTCGCTCTATCAGTAACCTGGATTACGATAGTAAAGAGGCCAGTCTTGGAAAGTGGTTCAGGGGGCTTAACTACGGCGATGATACCGGGCATCTGCGAGTAATTCGCAAGGAGCTTGAGAGCGCCGATCTGCTGGTTATCGGTGGAGGCAGGTTGCTGGTTGATATATCTCTTGGTCTTTACCGTGGGCCGTTGCCGTATTATGCCTTACTGGTTACGCTGGCCCGTTTCTTTGATCTGCCGGTTGTTATATTCGGTATGACGATTATCTCGGTCGATACAGACGCTGGGCGTGAACTGATTCGGTATATCGTCTCCAACTCGGATGCCGTTATGGTTAGGGAAGAATCGTCACGGCTGGAGCTTGAGATGCTGGGGCTTGGCTCGGAGCGTGTTAAGGTCTTGCCTGATCCCGCACTTGGGCTGGAACGCCTTGACCGTAAAGCTCTGGGGCTTGATATCCTCAGGGCCGAGGGCATAGAGTTTAAGACCGCAAGGTGTGTTGCCATATCAGTAAGATCGATTGCGACGCTCTGGGACGGTAGAGCTGAAAAGGACGGCAGTAGTTTTATAGAGGCCTTGAGTAGGTTCGCGGATAATCTGGCAGAGGTGCTCCAAGCTGATCTACTCTTTGTCCCTCAGCAGACCTACTGCGTAGATGATAAGTTTGAAGACGACCGTCAGGTCGCAATAGCTGTTAGAGAAGGGATGGCGCGTAAAGACCTGGCGCATATTGTCAGAGGTGATTACGATCTGGATGATACGCTCGCTTTGTATCAGCTCTCTGAGATGCTGGTAGCTACAAGGCGTCATGCGATTGTCTTCGCGCTTACTCAAGGTATACCAGTAGTAGCCCTGAGCGGAGATCCTAATATCGAAGGCTTTATGCAAAGCGTTGGTGGCGCAAGCGAGGTGGTAAAGCTTGAAGAGATGAATACCCCCGCGGCAATGGCAAAGATCAAGCAGGTCTGGGGCGAGCGCGAGCAGCGGGCGGCGGCTATAGCAGAGCATATCTCAGAGATTCGTAAGGGAGTATGCGGCTATGCCGAAACCGTAGTTAATATTGTTGGTAGTAAGCTTTAACTATATTACGAGTTCTATGATCTTGCTGGTTTAGAGAGAGGCAAGTATTCTTTATTATTAAAGATCGGAGGATCTGGATGGCAGGTGGTGAGTCTAGCTTGAAGGTCAAGGACTGGAACGGCCATAGCGGTAGGGTTCTGGATACCGTCGGTGGCATTGAGGTTATAGAGTGCGATGGTTGCGGCTTTAAACATATCGCGCCGATACCGAGTGATGAGGAGCTTCGGAGTTATTACTCAGAGGGCTTTGTGCAGGAACGCCCTCTGTATATTGAAAAACTGGAAGAAGACCTGGAGTGGTGGAATACCGTCTATGATGATCGTTACGGGTTTTTAGAAGGACGTCTTCCCGAGGGTCGCAGGCGGGTGCTGGATATTGGTTGCGGTCTGGGGCACTTTCTCAATAGAGGGCGCAAGCGTGGCTGGCAGACGCTTGGCATCGAGCCGTCTCGTCAATCGTCTCGGCATGCGCAGAGTCTGGGGTTGGATGTAGAGAATACTACATTCGATGAATTCGAGTTAAAGGGTGGCCCTTTGGATGCGATTCATTTCTCCGAGGTGCTGGAGCATATCGCAGATCCTCTCTGGTTTTTAGATAAGACAAAAGGCCTGCTCGCAGATGACGGAGTTATCTGCACGGTCGTGCCCAATGATTACAGCCCTGTGCAGAAAGTACTTAGAGAGAGGTTGGGCTTTAAACCCTACTGGGTCTCGCCGAGCCAGCATATTAATTATTTCAGCTTTGATTCTTTGGCGGCATTACTGGATCGGTCCGGCTTTAAGGTGATTGAGCGGACGGCGATGTTCCCTATGGATTTTTTCCTTTTAATGGGCGATGACTATGTCTCGGACGGTCAGCTTGGTAGGCAGTGCCATGCAAAGAGAAAGTCCCTGGATATTATGCTTAGTGAGCCGGGGTTGGCTGACTTTAAAAAAGAGATGTATCAATTGATGGCTCGCCACTCTATAGGGCGTGAGATGGTCGTCTATGCCGAGAAGAAGTAAAAGCTATAGTTATCTAATCGGGTTCTGCACCAGCCGGAGGGTCTTTGAAGAGAGATTGTTTTTTCTGTGATATTGAGGTTGAAGGTTTTACGACTCAGTTATGGGAGCTTCCCGGTATAGGTACGGCTGAGATTGGTTTTGGTATTTGTACTGGTTGCGGCATGGTCTTGCAGACCCCGTCGGCTACTCAGGAAGATGTCGTGAGGTATTATAACGAGACCGCTGTCTATAATAATCCAGGCAGGAATGGTCAGCCGACTCAATGCAAGATCGAGGGCGTGGCAAAACAGCTTCGTCTTATAAAAGATACCTGTGGCAGAGCGGCGCAGTCTGTCTTGCAGGTGGGGTGTTCCGACGGTTATACGTTATCTAAGATGCGCGAAGCAGGGGCAACCAGTGTTACGGGTCTTGACCCGGGCGTGGCATCAAATAAACTTGCCGAATCTTTATACGGGGTGCGGACAATAGTCAGCACCTTTGAGAGCTTTGAGTCCAGTGATAAATATGATCTCATTGTTATGACGCATATACTGGAGCATCTTTTTGATCCTCTTCAGGCCGTGCGAAAGGGCGCGTCAATGCAGGAAGACGGTGGCTGGCTCTTGCTGGAAGTACCGCTACTGGAACGCCCGGAGGCTTTGCCTCCGGGGTACTTCACATTTGAGCACCTGAACTATTTTTCTGAATCTACCGT
>CAZUFI010000003.1:20032-26161 GCA_964618745.1 uncultured Thermodesulfobacteriota bacterium
GGTGTGCACACGGCACAGTTGTTTGCCAATACGGATATAAAAGAATATTTAAATATAAAAGGGCTTTTCGATTCAAGCAAGTCACGTTGGGGTAAGCAGGTAGGCGGCTTTACCTGCTTTGATCCCACGCAGATTGACCTTGGTGTGAAAGATACTATTGTTATTTCATCTTTCGCTTCGGAGTCTGAGATATACGATGCGCTGCGCCCTCTGAGAGAGCGTGGTGTGAAGGTAGTAAGGCTTTACGCCAAAGATGAACACTGAGGGGATGGCTCAGGACTTAAGTGAGAGAATGGTCTTTTAAAAAAAAATAGGCGGTTTTTTTCTTGGAGTATTTTATTGTTATAGGTGGCAGCACCTCGCAGCTACCATTTGTCAGGGCCGCCCAGTCGTTGGGTTATCCTGTCGTGGTCTTTGATCAATCCACTGATTGTCCGTCGGCTACGTTGGCCGATAAGTTCTTCACCCTCAGTACCCATGACTCTGAAGGAATAGAAAAGCTCTGCGATAGCCTTAAAGAAGAGGCCGGGTTGGCCGCCGTAATGACCTATAGCTCGGATAAAGAGCCGTTGATGATAGTCGCACGTCTGGCGATAAAATACGGTCTGCCGTCTTTTTCGCCAGAGGCTGTAGAGGGTTGCCTGGATAAAGATAAGATGATGAATTGTTTTAAGGGGGTCGTGCCAACGAGCAGGTCTCTTGCCTTTGCAGAGCTGGATACTGCGGCCCGTACGTTAGAGGATTTTTCATACCCTGTTATTGTAAAGCCCTCTAAGGGTACGCAGGGTTCTCTGGGCGTATCGTTTGTTCGGGCCAAGGCGCAGTTAAAGGATGCCTTTGCCGTCGCAAAGAGTTGTTCTCTGGACTCGGTGGTTATAGCCCAGGAGTTCTGTGAGGGTCGCCAGTTTAGTCTTGACGGCATGGTTATAAATGGCGAGCCGAGCATATTGTCCGTCTCCGAGAAGTTTACACATGGCAAAGACGGAGGTTTTGTTATCTCTGGTTTTGCCACGGGTAAATACTCGTCCAATGATACGGAGTTGACAGCTAATATACAGGCTATGGAAGAGGCTGCTATAAAGGCGGCGGCGGCTTTGCAGATAGATAATTCATTTTTTAATCTCGATCTTATACTGAGTTCAGATGGCCCTGTTGTGATCGAGTGTGGTCTGTTTTTGGATGCAAAGGTAGACAGGTTACTGAGTTTTGCAGGCTTGGATGTCTATGCCCTGTTTTGTTCTATTGCAACAGGCAAGGCAACCGGCAGGGCAGCAGTTGAGGTTAATGGGTTGTCAGATGCAGCCGTGGCACTGGTATTCTTTTTCGCGGATAAGTCGGGAACTCTAGAGATGGAAAAAACTAACTGCGACCCTGAAGATTACCGGGTCGAATGGGAAAGGCATTCTGGCGATAGCGTAAGGCCGCCCGAGTCTATCTCGGATACTCTTGGTTGGGTTATCGCTAGGGGTGTGGATCAGGCAGCGGCCTACGCAAAGGCTAAAGAGATATCCGAGGGCTTGCCCTTTAAGGTGGTTTGATATTATGGAAGAGAAGAGTGTGGTCTTAATCGGTGGTGGTATTCAGGAGGTAGAGGCCGTACGTATCGCAAAAAAGGCAGGTTTCAGGGTGATCGTTCTGGACCGTAACCCCAAGGCCCCGTGCTTTGAGCTGGCAGATAGAACGGCTGTAATAAGTGGGATAAACCTTGATGGCCTGAGTAAATTTGTAAAGAGAAATAAAGATCAGGAGAATATCGTCGCTGTCTTTACACTCACCGAACTCGTCGAGGGCGTGGCCTTTGTTAATAAAGCTGCCAGCCTGCCGGGTGCGTCTATAAAAAGTGCGCAGATCTGTCAGGACAAAGCTCGTTTTAAAAAAGCCATGATCAAGGACCGGGTTCCAACGCCTGCGGGTTTTGTCTTGCAGACTTATGCTGAGGCTGAAAAGGCCCTGGAGGATCTGGGTGGCACGGCCTTTATCAAGCCCGTAGTCGGCTTTGGCGGTAAAGGCGGTAAGCGGATAGAGACCAGAGCGCAGTTGGAAGATTATTTTAAGGATTATGACGGAGGGCCTCTGCTTATGGAGGAACTTACCCTTGGTACGATGCATGACGTAAATGCGGTCTTTGATGCTGACGGTAATTTTCACCTGCTTGGCTGCTTCGATAGGTTTTTCAGTAAAGACTATCCAGTAGAGATCGGAGCGCGGTACCCGAGTCTTCTGCATGGCCCGTTGCAGAGTCGCCTAGGTGAGGTTACGGAGCAGGCAGCGCGCGCGGTAGGGATAACGAGCGGGCCGGTAAAGGCCGATCTGGTTATGACGGGCCAAGAGGTAAAGATTCTGGAGATGGCCCCGAGGCTGCACGGGCCTAAGGGGACATTGTTTCTTACCAAGATGTCAAGCGGGGTGAGTCATCTTGAGACGATGCTCAAGGTGCTTTCAGGGGATCTGACCGCTGATGATGATTTAAGTGTTGAGCCGAAGCGGTCTGCGGCCTATCAGGCACTGCTCTCAACCCCCGGTCGTATCAAAGGGATAAAGGGTGTTAAAGAGGCCGAGGCACTGGAGTCGGTTGAGAAGGTAATGTTGCTCAAAGGTGTTGGTGATCTCGTGCCGGAGCATCGTGATTCACAAGGCGTACCGTGTTATGTCTTTGCAACAGGCGCTACGGATGATCAGGCCCGGGCCGTGACGCAAGAGGCGTTGTCATTAATTGATTTTGTGATTTAAAATATCTGGCGCTGTTCTTGTTAACCTCGCCAGGTGATGATCTTAAAAGGAGAAGATAGAAGTGAACTTTAATATTAATATGCCTGTAAGGGTTTTATTCGGTTCTGGAAGGGTAGTAGAGTTTGGTGGGGAGGTCAAAGGGCTTGGCCGGAAGGTCTTTCTGGTTACGATGCGTGAAATACTTGAGCTTGGTCTTCTGGACAAAGCTGTTGCTTCTTTAAAAGAGGCAGGTGTTGAGTATGAGATCTTCTCGGAGGTCTTGCCTGACCCGAAGTCTGAGGATATAGACGACGCAGTGGAGAGGTTGCGCAGCTCTGGTTGTGACGTTGTTGCAGGTATCGGTGGCGGCAGTGCGATTGACTTTGCAAAGGCACTTGCCATCTGCCACGCCCATCCTCTGGATGTCTGGTCTTATGTGAATCTCTCCAACAGACCACCTGCGCCGATTGACGCAAGTAAAGTATTGCCGATTATCGCTTTACCGACAACCTCAGGGACGGGCTCCGAGGTGACTCCGTACTCGGTCGTGACCAATAGCGAGACCGTGCAGAAGGGGACTATAAAAGAGCCTTCGATCTTCCCTAAGGTTGCGATTATAGATCCTGAATTGACCTTGACCCTTCCCCCGGAGCTTACAGCTATTATAGGTGTCGATGCCCTTGCACATGCCGTAGAGTCTTACTTTAATGTGTCTAACAGAACGCCTTATTCCGATATAGTAGTTGAGCAGTCGGTTGGTTGTATTGCCAAGTACCTCAAACGTGCCTTTGATGACGGCGACGATCTGGAGGCCCGGGTTGGTATGGCATGGGGCAGCACTCTGGCAGGTGTCGCGATCTCTCAGGCAGGGACGACCGTTGTTCATGCCCTTGCGCAACCTCTGGGTGCTCGCATGGGACTTTCGCATGGCGTCTCTGTATCTATATTTTTTCTGGAGGTCCTGCGACGGACGTTGCCAGCCGAGAGTGCGCGCTTTGCCCGTCTTGCGCACCTGCTTGGTATTGATGATGCTGAGGTCAGCGAACTTACACTGGCCAGTATGGGATTAGACGCGCTCGCCCGGTTGCTTGCACAGGTAAAGATGCCGCCAAGGCTATCTGATTACGGTGCCAAGGTCGAGCTTATAGACGAGCTTGCTAAAGATGTAGCAACCTATATGTCCAGACCTTTGAAGCAGCATCCAAAGGTCTTTACCGAGGAAGAGCTGCGCGAAATAGTAAAGGCCTGTTTTTAAAATAACTCTGGAGTTTGCGATGAATAATATTTTAGAGGCAGAAATGATTACTACTGCTGAGATCAAGGAGCTTAGACAGAAGGCCTACGGGGCTCGTGCGCGTGTCGTGCAGATGGTCTACGACGGAGGCTCGGGCCACTGCGGCGGGTCATTATCGATTATTGATATCTTATCTGTACTTTATTTTCGTGAGATGAACTATAGGGCCGATGACCCGGAGTGGTCAGGGAGAGACAGGTTTGTATTATCCAAGGGCCATGCCTGCCCGGCCCTTTATGCCGTACTTGCAATGAGCGGCGTGATAGAGGAGCGTGAACTTAAGGGGTTTCGCAGTGCCGGAAGCATGCTTCAGGGCCATCCCGAGTTTGGCACTCCGGGTGTAGAGGCCGTTGGCGGTTCTCTGGGGCAGGGGTTTTCAGCGGCCCTTGGTATGGCACTGGGTGCTAGGCTTTCTAAAGGAACGCAGCGAATCTATACGGCAGTTGGGGACGGAGAGATTCAGGAGGGCATGGTCTGGGAGACGGCTATGGCAGCGGGGCATTTCGGGTTAGATAACTTTACCTGTTTTCTGGATCGAAATAATCTTCAGGGCGACGGCAGGACAGAGGACCTTATGATGGTCGAGCCTCTAAAGGATAAGTGGTTGGCCTTTAACTGGGAGGTCCGTGAGATAGATGGTCATGATATATCTGAGATCGTAGAGGCCATAGAGTGGGCCAAGTCTGTAAAGGGTCGCCCACAGATGATAATCGCAGATACCGTTAAAGGGAAAGGTGTTTCATTTATGGAAAATGTCGCTGCGTGGCACGGAACCGCCCCTCCGACAGATGACGAGTTGGCCTTGGCTCTGGCCGAGCTCAATACTATTGCGGAGGGTATATGAGATGAATAAAAACTCGCTTATTGATACCTCCGTAAAGATCTCACTTAGAGAGGCCTATGGTAAAACTCTCGTTAAGATCGGCAACGACCGTGCGGATTTTATAACCCTTGATGCCGATATGTGCGGTGCGACCTCTGTCGGGATCTTTCGAGATGAATTCCCTGATCGTCATATCTGTTTCGGTATAGCCGAGCAGAATATGATGAGTGCCGCGGCAGGGTTGTCTACCTTTGGGTATACTCCGATTGTAAATACTATGGCCGTCTTTGCCTCGATGCGTGCAATCGAGCAGTTTCGTACCTCGGTTGCCTTTCCAAACTTTAATGTGAAGGTCGTCGGGAGTCATCAGGGAATAGGCGTTGGTAATGACGGGCCTACGCATCAGTGTATCGAGGATATCTCGATAATGCGTGCCATACCCAATACCGTAATCCTAAGCCCCGGCGATGACATAGAGCTGGAGGCGATGATGCGTTATATGCTCGACTATAAGGGGCCTGTATATCTAAGGACAGGCAGGTTGCCTGTGGTGCGCCTCTTTGATAAAGATTATTCTTTTGAGGTGGGTCGTTGGCCCGTACTTAGAGACGGTACAGACGCTACGATTGTTGCGAACTCCGTGATGATCGAGTTCGCACTTGAGGCAGCCGAGACAATGAAAGGCGAAGGGCTTTCAATAAAGGTCCTTAACGCATCAACCTTAAAGCCTGTAGATGAAGAGGATTTTATAGCAAAGGTCGCCGCAACCGGGTGTGTGGTAACGGCAGAGGATCATAACACTATTGGTGGGTTAGGCTCTATCGTCTCGGATATTTTATGTAAGCACCGTCCGATGCCTCTGGAAAAGATAGGCGTTCAGGACCGCTTCGGAGAGTCCGGCGATGCCGAAGAGCTCTTTGAGAGATTTGGGATGACGGCTCTTGATATATGCGCAGCCGTACGTGCTGCTATCTTGAGGGGGCGTGATGAGTCTTTTAGCTAAAGCGAGAGCGGACTGTGCCCTTTGTGGTTCAGAGAGGATAAAGGACTCTTTTGAGTGGACCGAGTTTATCTCGACCTCCACCGGGGTAGTACAGCAGCCTCTGAATGTATATCTCTGCGAGGGCTGCGGCTTTATTTTTCTGAATTCGCAGCCAAGCGCAGAATTGTTGCAGTACCATTACAGTAGCAATTACAAGAAACTGATAGAAGGCGATAGCCTTCGTTATAGAGAGCAGCAGGCCGAGTTTATCTCGTCCCATCTCAAGACACAGGGTAAGGCCTTTGATCTAGGTTGCTTTGA
>CAZUFI010000003.1:26261-28410 GCA_964618745.1 uncultured Thermodesulfobacteriota bacterium
AGGCGGACACATATACATCATGGTCCCTGATGCCGGTAGGATGTTTTCAAATTCAATCTATGGATTTTTTAGTTTTCCGCACCTTAATTATTTTACGATTACAACGCTTGAAAATTATCTTAAGAAACATGGCTTTGAAGTTGTCAGTGCCAGGGTAAAAGACGACTTTGAGTTTATTGAGTTGCTGGCAAGAAAGATAGACCAAACCAATGAGATTGAACTTGATAGTGATTACGGGTCTGCAAGTGCCACTCTAAAGAGCTACAAAAAAAAATGGCAGCAAGGGCTTGATGATTTTAGGGGTTATTTTATAGAACATAAAAGAAAATGGGTTAAAGATAAATCCAGGGTTTTGTTGTGGGGCGGCGGGTTGCATACGAGCACTGTTTTATCTTGTCTTCCGATTGAAGACGATGCCTTAGATCTTATTGGGGTAATAGATAAGAATGAAAAAATTCATGGTGATAAGATTCATGGGCTTAGTGTCTACCCACCTGAGGACTTTGCTGCATTAAAGCCGGATGTCGTCATGGTCTCTTCTTATTGTTACGGCGAAGAGATAGGTAGAGAGCTTGAAGAAAAGATGGGCTTTAAGGGCGAGATCTTTTACTTTTATGGTCACCCGACAACAGGTCATCCTATTGCAAGGGATTATTAGTATAGATGCCTGATAAAAAAGATAAATTCAAGGTCCTGCTGATCTGGCCTTACAACCAACACGCACTGGATATTCTGGAGCTCTATCCGCTGGGGCTTGGATATATCTATGCAAATATAGACAAAGACCGATATGAGGTCTCTGTGATGGACTGCACCATCGATGCTATACCGCCTGATTCAGAGCGTTTTGCCGCAGATCTTCGCCAGCTAAAGCCGGACCTAGTTGGGATATCTTTCTGGAGCAGTAATACGGATGCAGTTCGCGCCACGGTCGATGCCGTGCGCAGGGAATGCCCTGATGCTACCGTGGTCTTTGGCGGCCCGCATGCAACGACCTATGGTGAGTATGAGATAAAAAATAATAACGTAGATTATGTTATAGCCGCAGAAGGAGAGAGGTCTTTTCCTCTGTTGCTGGACGCGATCTCAGATGGAGCCGAGGATCTTTCATCAATACCCGGTCTGGTCTATAGAGATAAAAAAGGCGAGATCAGCTCATCGCCTGTAGACTTTGTAGATGACCTTGATCTACTTGGCGATATTGATTACGAGGTCATGCGCCTTAAGGATTACCATAGGGCTGGCTACGTCTATTCCGGGCCTGCCGTAGTGCATCATGGCAGGCTTACGGCACTTATGCTGGCCACTCGTGGCTGCGCGTTCAGGTGTAAGTTCTGCTCGGCAACACTGCTTAGCGGAAAGAAGCTAAGGGTTCATTCTCCGACTTATATAGTGAGGACTATAAAGAACCTTTATGATAACTTCGGCGTTAGGGTCGCAACCCTTGGCGATGATAATTTTACTCTGAATACCGGCTATGCTATTGCACTTTGTGAGGAGATAATCAGGCTTGGTCTTGATGGCCTTGTGATGACCGCGCCAAACGGTATACGCATGTCGGGGCTTACGCAAGAGTTACTTGATAAGATGGTTCAGGCGGGCTTTGAAGAGGTAACGGTCGCCCCGGAGTCCGGCTCGCCTGTAACACTTGCCCGGATGCAGAAGGATGTCAAGTTAGAGCTCGTCGCCGGTGCTGTTGATATGTGTCACGGCGCAGGGCTTAAGGTCAAGGCTAATTTTATTATCGGTTATCCCGGCGAGACAGAGGCTGATCTCAAGATGACCGAGGACTTTATTATGAATAATGACTTTGATCAGATAGGGCTTTGTTTTTTTCAGCCACTACCGGGCACACCTATCTTTAACGAACTGCTTATGGCCGGCGAGATCGATGAGTCTTTTGTCCCGGGCCGTTATAACCAGTGTACGTACTTTCCATTGACAGTTGAGAGGGATCTCCTCTGTGATGCCTTTAACCGTATAATGAATGGCTTTAGGGATAGCAAGGGCTGGAAATACGAGAACGCCAGAGTGGGGTCGATTAGGGCATGAGGAGGTATTTGTGAAGATTAGATCTGCGGTCTTGGTCGCTCCGCGTAAGATTGAAATAATAGAAAATGACGCGCCGCAGCTCGCTGCCGGTGAGGTC
>CAZUFI010000003.1:28510-30057 GCA_964618745.1 uncultured Thermodesulfobacteriota bacterium
GTGATAGAAGACGAGAGCCTTTTTGTAAAGGCCCCGGATAGTGTACCGCTTGAGCATGCCCTTGGTGAGCCGCTTATGGCCGTGACTAATATAGTGAGGATGGCAGAGGTAGGCTTCGGTGATTTCGTCTTGATCGTCGGCGATGGTTTTATGTCGCTGCTGACGGTAGCCGCTTTGAGTCGGTATCCGCTAAAAGAACTTGTTGTAGTCGGCCATCATGACAGCCGCTTGGAGATTGCCAGAGATTTTGGTGCTACAAAGGTAATTAACTCTAAATGTAACGACCCGTACTGGGAGGTAAGACGCATGATCGACGGCGCGGCGCACGACCCGGAGGAGACTCTGTGGCGAGGCGGTGTGGATGTAGCTTTTGATTTTGCCGGTAATATGGCGGCACTGAAGCTCTGCGCGAGCCTTTGTAAACCAAAGCAGCGTGCAAAGCTTATGATGCCGTCGTTTTACGGCCCTGAGCCTTTCGAGATCGGTCATTATCTGATGAATAGGGCCCCGTCGCTTATTGCGTGCCATCCGGCTCATTCAAAGGATATTATGGACGATCTTGGCCGTGCCCTGTGGGCACTTGATAATGGTACATTTGATATGACTCCGCTTATTACTCACGCTTACAAATTGGAAGAGACAGCCCTTGCCCTGGAGGCGAGTATTACGAGGGAAGACGGCTATATAAAGGGGATTGTTGTTCCTGATTTTTCAAGACTTGAATCAAAAGGCACTTATAAAACAATCGGGGACGCTTTTGGTTAAGAATCTTTTGATACAGGTTCACTGGACCGATCTTGAGGGTTATAGCGAACTTATTAAAGGCCCTGTACAAGGGCTTCTTAATGAGGCCTCTGAAAGCTTTGATAATGTAGTCTTGGTCTGTGCGGATACCCCTGAGAATAAAGTCGTTGAAGACTTTGCCAAGCGCCATTCTTTAAAGTGTTTTAAAGGCGCGGATACAGATATTCTGAGGCGTATTAAGGACTGCATGGAAGAGTATTCAATGACCAGTGCCGCGCGGATTTTGCTTTACTGGTTTATGGTTGACGTGCCGTATCTGGTGAGATCCCTGGATGCTCTGGAGGGGGCAAAGGCAGATTATCTCTCAATGCCCAGAGATTTTGACGCAAAGTTTGGTGGCGATGTTTTTGCTTATTCTTTTTTAACCAAGGCGGCTGCCCTTCTTTCTGGCGACAAGAGCAAGGACCATGCCCGTTATCTTTTCTGCCCTTGGGCTTTGACAGAGCTATACCCTGAGGCCTTTGTATTTGCGGAGTCTCCAGAGGTTCCAAGTTATGGTAAGGAAAGGCTTGATGAAATCAGAGAGATTGTAGATGCCTCATACCCCGAGCGAGCACCTGTGACAGAGGTCAGTGACTATGAGTTTGCGGCGACTTTTTTAAGTAATGACATGGAAGATATAGCCGATATCTCCTGCGGCTTTGGTGCTGGCACTGAGTACCTTGCCGCTCGCTTTAAAGGTGTAGTTGGTATAGATTATTACAGCGCGGTAATAGATAAGAATAAGAAAAGATCAGGTGAGT
>CAZUFI010000004.1:0-7508 GCA_964618745.1 uncultured Thermodesulfobacteriota bacterium
ATATAACTGAATTTATTTCAGCATCTGTTTTTAGTTTTTTATCGTAGGGTGAACCTTTAGGTTTACGTCTTTAAATACAGCAAGGCTAAAGCCTTGCCCTACTTTTAAGGCATGGAAGTTGCTCTAAGTAGTTTTGTAAATAATTAGACTAATGGGGAAGCTTGAGGGGGATTTATCTTTTCGGACTTTGAATACGGGGTAGTGGATAATGCCTGAAAAAAGCATATTAGAGACGATAGCCAGAGAGATGCTCACAGGGGCCGTGGCCCTTGATAGTGATGGCCGTGTTATCTATGCCAATAAGTTTTTTATCAGCAGTTTTGCTCCGAGGAGCACTCTTGGTGATATTAAGGGCAAGGGGCTATCCGAGTTTATCGCTGACCCTGGATTGCGCAAGATAGTAAGTGATTTCCTTGATTGTCCTGATGAATGCGTTGACTGTGATGAGCATGCCAAGATTGAGTTTACCGAGGACGAACGCAGTTTTGATGTACGTATTGTTCCGCTTGGCGAAGAGCACGAGACGAGCCTCATGTTGTTCTTTAAAGATATAACCGAGGAGAAGATGGTCGAGGCGATTAAAAGGGACTTTGTTGCAAATGTTTCGCATGAACTGCGCACCCCACTTGCCAGTATTAAGGGATACTCCGAGACGCTGCTTGACGGTGCTATGAATAATAAAGAAAGCGCAAGGGAGTTTTTGAGTATAATAGATAAGAACGCGACGCGTATGTCCAGACTTATTGAGGATCTCTTGGTTCTCTCTAGGGTTGAGAGCCAGCAGATGTTGATGGTCTCGGAGGTGATTGATCTCTGCGAGCTTGTGCGTGCGATGGTCGATGGGCTAAGGAAGCAGGCGCGTGATAAAGGGATTGAGATAGTCCTTGATATTGAGGACGGCGTCCCCGGTGTTGTAGCAGATAAAGGGCGTGTTGAGCAGGTGATGATAAACCTGCTGGATAACGCTATAAAGTATACGCCCGAAGGTGGCAGGCTCGACGTCTCGGTCTGTGTCAAGGTAGGCGAGGCGATTGTTGAGGTCAGAGATACCGGCATAGGTATACCGGCCTCTGATATGCCGAGGATCTTTGAACGTTTCTATAGAGTCGATAAGGCACGAAGCCGCGAGCTTGGTGGGACGGGCCTTGGTCTGGCGATTGTAAAGCATATTATTCAGAGCCTTAGTGGTCGGGTCTGGGTGGAGAGTAAACCCGGTGATGGCTCGGTCTTTAGTTTTGCCTTGAGACTCACCAATGTGGGGGCAGCGGAGTAGGTCTGTTTTTTCTCTTTTAGATTTCTAAAAAACAACGGATATGTACTGAAGGAATATTAATGTCTATAATTGAGGTCAGAGACCTTGTTAAGAGTTATAATAGTCTGCCTGCTGTAAACGGTGTTTCTTTTTCTGTAGAAGAGGGAGAGATCTTTGGTTTCTTAGGGCCAAATGGCGCTGGCAAAACAACGACGATTAATATCCTCTGTACGCTTCTGGCCTCTGATTCGGGGTCTTCGATGGTCAATGGCTTTGACTCTATGACCGAGCCACATGGTGTGCGCAGTTCTATTGGTCTGGTCTTTCAGGAGATGACGCTCGACAACGAGCTGACGGCCTATGAGAACCTTAAATTCCATTGTTATCTCTATAAGATGAAGCGGGCCTTAACCGCGCAGCGTATAGAAGAGCTGCTGGCAGTCGTTGGCCTGAGCGATAGAAAAAATGATCTGGTAAAGAAGTTTTCAGGTGGAATGAAGAGGCGGCTGGAGATAGCCCGTGGGCTCTTACACCGGCCAAAGGTACTTTTCCTTGATGAACCAACGCTTGGTCTAGACCCGCAGACCAGAAGAAATGTCTGGGAGTTTATAGCTGATCTTAGAGAGCGCGAGGGTAATACCGTCTTTATGACGACCCATTATATGGATGAGGCCGAGGCCTGTGATAGGATTGCTATCATTGACGGCGGACGTATTATCGCCTGCGATACGCCGGAGAACCTTAAGCTTTCTTTAAGTGGTGATACCATAAGCCTAGAGACCGAGGATGACGCAAAGGCCTGTCTTGAGTTAAGAGAAGAGCTCGGACTGGACCCGACCCTGATCAAGGGCGGTGGTTTGACCCTTATAGTCGAGTACGGAGAAAAGGAAATACCGAGGATTTTGGAGAGCCTGAGCGTAGGTGTGCGTACGGTAAATCTGAAGAGGCCGACCCTTGATGATGTTTTTTTGCATATGACAGGGCGTGAGATCAGAGAGGATAAAAATATGAATCGAAATTCACGCCAACCATTTAGAAGATGATAGTTAATAGCGCGGTATACGTTATAGTCCTCAGGGAGTTCAAGCGGTTCTTTCGCCAGAAGGGAAGGCTTCTTACGACCCTTGTGCGTCCGTTGTTATGGTTATTTATTGTGGGCACGGGACTCTCGCGGCTGGTCGCCCCTGTTGGTGATGACGGCAGTGGCGCTGGCGAGTATATGCAGTTTCTGCTGCCGGGTGTTATAGGGATGACGATCTTATTTAGTTCGATCTTCTCTACTATGTCGGTTGTCTGGGATCGTGAGTTTGGTTTTTTAAGGGAGATGCTGGTAGCTCCTGTCTCTAGACTTACGATTGTCGTTGGTAAGCTTCTAAGTGGTACGGCTTTATCGCTTTTTCAGGGGATGATGCTCCTGATAGTCGCTCCGCTTATAGGTGTTGAGATCGGTATCGGCGAGGTTATAGCGATGATCTTTCTCGTCTCACTTGTCTCATTCTCGCTTACGGCCTTTGGGCTTTTTATAGCCGCGCATCTGAAATCTCTGGAAGGCTTTAATGTTATTATGAACTTTATAATCCTGCCGATGTTTTTCTTAAGCGGCGCACTCTACCCTGTGGAGCACTTGCCAACACCGCTTAGGCTTGTGACCTATATTAATCCGCTAAGCTATGGAGTTGATGCCTTTAAGCACGTCTTGTTGCCAAGCGGCGGAAGGCTTTCGGCCGAGTTTCCGCTGATTGTTGATATTATATTTGTATCGGTCTTTGCAGTCGTGATGATGGCCTTATCAGCGCGTGCTTTTTCCAAGAGGGGTTAGTTGTGTATATTAAGACCGATAGCCAGGGTAAATTATATGTCGTCGCAACCCCTATCGGCAACCTTGAGGATATGACGATCCGTGCCGTGCGCATCCTTAAAGAGGTAGATCTTATCGCAGCGGAAGATACTCGGCATACCAGAAAGCTGCTGGCGCATTACGGGATATCGACCCATGTAACGAGCTATCACGAGCATAATGAAATCGGCAAATCCGTTCATCTGGTAGAGAAGATAAAGCAGGGGCAGGGCCTTGCGGTCGTCACCGATGCCGGCACGCCCGGCATATCGGATCCTGGCTATAGGCTGGTTCGTCACGCCGGTGAGTGTGGCGTAGAGGTCGTTGCCGTGCCCGGAGCTTCGGCCCTTACGGCAGTGTTGAGCATCGCAGGGATGCCGACAGATGAATTTACCTTTAAGGGTTTTATGCCGTCAAGCTCTGCCAAGAGACGCAGTTTTCTGGCGGAGCTCCGCTCCGCTGCAGGTACTTTTATATTATATGAATCCCCCAGAAGACTGCATGCGGCCTTAGAGGATATGCGTCTGATTCTGGGTGATGTCGAGCTGGTCGTTGCTCGTGAGATGACAAAGATGCATGAGGAGACAATGCGTGGGCGGGTCTCGGCGGTGATCGATCAGATAAAGGCCCGGCGCTTAAAGGGCGAGATCGCTATCGTGGTCTCTATGGAGAAGGAGCCTGCCGGCGAAGCAGATATAGAGGGAGAGCTGCAATCCCTTATCGCTGCCGGAATTCCATTAAAAGAGGCCGTAAAGATAGCTGCCAAGGAGCTTGGTCTTCCAAAGAGTCTGGTCTATAAAAAGGCCTTGGAGATAAAGGCCAAGGAGATAAAGGATGCTTAGGTATATATTCAGTGTTGGAGGCGAGCTGAGATGAAGAAGATTATTCTGGGTATAATAGTTGGCGGTATTATTTTTATAGCCTTTTTGTCTTACGGCGGGGCTGAGTATGTAAAGAGCTTTGGTAAGAAGACGGTAGAGGTTGGCAAGACGCTGGAGGGCTATGAAAAGGAGCTTCAGCGTCAGAAAAAGCTCGGGACGAAGAAGGCCGCTGCCGTTACAAAGGGCGTAAAGGATGCCTATGAAAAGACAAAAGAAAAGGCCGGCAGGTCTGTAGAATGGACCAAAGAGAGTGCCGATAAGACCGTCCAGTGGTCAAAGGATGAGGTAGGCAGATCCATCGATGGCGCAAAAAAGACGATGGTCGGTGGTGATAAGGATAAGGATTAGCTGGTCGGCAGGTAAACTTTAAAGGAGCTTTCCTTTCTACTCTATAACTGCTTCTTCCATTACTTTGAAGAGGTAGGATACGCTATTGGTCTTTGTTCCTATATATATTTCATTTAATTTAAGTATGGCCTTGCTTTTCTTACTGTTTTTGGTGAGTTTACGGAAGATCAAGATCTTTGATACCCTTCCCCCCGGCGCAACGCTTGTGTTCAGGTCATAGTACTTGCCGCGAAGTCTGGAGAGTTTGACCTCAGGGACTACCCCGTCGTCTTCTCTGCTGACGATATCGTAGAGATCTGTGTAGTTCAAGGGCTTTTTGTAATCCATCTTGCCTGCAAGCAGATAAGTGTGAGATGGGTTGTAGGTGATTCTTTTCTTGGATTTGTTCTTAATCGTCAGTTGCATCAAGACGTAATTTTTTTCAAAGAGGTCGTTAAGAAGGTTAGGTTTTTTGCTCATGCAGCAGCTGCGTAGCTGATGCATGGTTACCTTCATATCTTTATCTTCCTTAATGAGGCGTCCGCCAACTAGCGAGTACTCCGAGTATCGCGGCTCCATGGGTTGTAGGCGCAGCACTCTCTTTATGGGTGCGCGTTCAGGACGTTTTATTTCCTCTATCTCTGTTTTTTTATTTGGATCGATTACGATCCTTGGAAGTGTGCATCCATAGGCGATAGTCAGGGTAAAGATAAGCGCTATTAAGAGCGATATTTTTTTAGAGTTTACTGGCATTGGTTCTTCCTTCTAAGATTTTTTAGGAGCTTTCGTAGTCTATATGAAAGCTCTTGAAGTTTTCTATCTTCCCGGTCCACCTCAGTTCAACTTCATCGACACGCGCACCGGGTGGGCCTTGTCTGCACCATTCTACAGCACCTTCTACATTTTCTTTTTGGCCCTCGAAGACGGCCTCGACAGAGCCGTCTCTGTTGTTGCGCACCCAGCCGTAGACACAGTGTTCTCTGGCTGCCTTTCGCGTGTTGACCCTGAAGTAAACTCCTTGAACTATACCCTTGATTATGATCCTTGCGTTAACCCTGGTATCAGGGGTTTTTTGATCTGTTTCTGAGATCTTTTTATCTATCCCGGAGAGTTGATTTTTTTCATCCATATAATAAAAGTTAACATAATTCAGGGCCTTGGGCAATAGTCATAAATAAGCGTATGGAATCGGTGGTATAAAGGTTGGTGCATGTGGTATTATCTGAAATATGAATGAAGTGGTGATAATAGGAGGCGGCTTGGCCGGAGTAGAGGCGGCCTGGGCAGCGACCCGGCTTGGCATGGCCGTGACTATCTATGAGATGAAGCCGCATAAGTTCTCTCCAGCGCACCGCCTTGCGGGCCTTGGCGAGTTGGTATGCAGTAATTCGCTTAAATCCCTGTCTTTTGAGAATGGATCAGGACTGCTTAAAGAAGAGATGCGGCTATTTGGTTCACTTATTGTCGAGGCCGCAGAGGCAACGAGCGTGCCTGCGGGCCAGGCACTGGCGGTTGATCGCCAGAGGTTTTCTGAGTATATAACGCAGAAACTAATAGCGGCTGGCGTTAAGATAATACGTGAAGAGGTTACAGAGCTACCTGAGGGTAGGCCGCTTATCATTGCTACAGGCCCTTTGACCTCCGAGGGTTTTACTCAGACGCTTGGCCAGTTGCTCGGCACAGACGGGCTTTTTTTTTACGATGCCATAGCCCCTGTTATCTATAAAGAATCCATTGACTTTGATCTGGCCTTTATGGGGGCTCGCTACGATAAGGGCGGGGCTGATTATGTAAACTGCCCTATGAATAAAATGGAGTATGAGGCCTTTGTGGAGGCCCTGCTCGGTGCTGAAAAAACCCGGCCCAAGGGCTTTGAAAAGATACCTTATTTTGAGGGCTGTATGCCGGTCGAGGCTATAGCCGAGCGTGGCCCGGATACTCTGGCCTTTGGCCCGCTCCGCCCGGTTGGTTTTACAGATCCGAGGACCGGTAAACGTCCGCATGCTTTGGTGCAGTTGCGCTGCGAAAATAAAGAAGAGACCATCTATAATCTGGTGGGCTTTCAGACAAGCCTGACCCGGCCCGAGCAGAAGCGGGTCTTCTCGCTTATTCCCGGCCTTAAAAAGGCAAGTTATGCCCGTTACGGAAGCATACACAGGAATAGTTATGTTAATTCGCCGTTGCTCCTTAGTGATTCGCTTGAGCTTAAGGAAACCCCAGGTATCTTTTTAGCAGGACAGATAACCGGCGTGGAGGGGTATTGCGAGTCCGCTGCGATGGGGATAGTGGCCGGGATAAGTGCTTTTATGAGCAGCGCCGGGTTGGAGTTTATCGTACCTCCACCCTCGACAATGACAGGGGCTCTGATCAGGTATATAACTGCCTTAGAGAGCAGCGAGGGTAAGGGTGGTTTTCAACCGATGAACTCAAATTTCGGTATAATAGAGGGAGGCGGAGGTGGCAAGAAACGCCGCGCTCCGGTTGTGGAGAAGGCCATAATGGATGCTATTAGCTGGCGGACAAAAATCTTGCAACTTTCAGGTGTATCTGGTAGCGTAAGATAATATGGATAAACGTAAACAAGTGATAATAAGGGCTTTGCAGGACAAGGACGAGGATGTTCGTAGTGCTGCCGCAGCAGCCCTTGAGAAACTTGAGACCAGGCAAAGGCTGGGCGCGCTGGAAAAGCTCCTGGATAGCGGCGATAAGGTCGAGAAGCTCAGGGCCGTCTATGCCGTTGCGGCACTGCGGGGTGAGGGAATCTTGAATTTACTGGTAAAGGCCGCAGGTGATACCACCGAGGATGTAAGGGCCGCTGCCGTAAGATCGCTAGGTCGGTTTGGAGATAAACGAGTGCTTCCGGCTGTTGTCGAGAGGCTTAAGGATGAGAGCTCTATTGTCGTAAGGGTCGCCGTGGAGTCTCTGGCCGATCTCTGGGATCCGCGCCTGATGGGGCCGCTTTTGCATGCGCTAAAGAGCAAGGACCACGGTGTTATAGAGATGACACTGGAGGTTATCGGTAAGTCAGGTGATAAAAAGGCCGAGCAGGCCATGATATATTTTGCGGTAAAGGGCAATGTGAAGATGCGTTCATTGGCACTGGAAGCCCTTGGTATTATGGAGAATTAGTCTCAGGCTAGATCTCAATCTTTCAGTAAAGGCCAATTATACGGCCTCTTTTATAACTTCCCTTTTACAATTTAGCGAGATT
>CAZUFI010000004.1:7608-17365 GCA_964618745.1 uncultured Thermodesulfobacteriota bacterium
GCGGTATTTATTTGGCTTCTTTTTCAAAGAAGGCACTGACGTCTATGTTTCTTGATAGAGGATCAGCTGCACCAACGATGGTTGGCCCATCGGTCTCGCCTCTGGGCGAGATATCGACTGGAAGTGGTTCTTCCAGCTGCGTGCCGTCTGCGTCGTAGAGGATCTTGACCGTAACATTTTCATTCTCATCCGGCGTGACGCTGGTGACTACGCCGATTTCATTGGTAGTGAGCCTGACCATCGTACCGACCGGGTAGACCCCTATCATATCGCTGAAGGCCTCGACGATCTCCGGGGTGAAGTGCGCCCCTGATAGATCTCTGAGTATTTTTATAGCATCGACCGGTTGGTGAGGGTTCTGGTATACCCTGAGTGTCGTGAGCGCATCATAGGCATCGCATATAGTTACTATCATAGAGTATTGATATAGCGGTCGTTCGCTCTTTGGATACCCCGAGTGGTCATGCCTGACGTGGTGCTCGTATATGATGCGGCAGACCTCTTGCGGCATCTCTTTCATATGCTCTGTGATGTCAGAGCCGATCACAGGGTGTTCCTTGACCTTTTCCCATTCTTCGGAGCTCAGGCCGCCTGGTTTTTTGATTATATCTTCAGCGACCCCTGTCTTGCCAACGTCGTGCAAGAGGGCCGCGACACCGATGGTATCGACTATTTCGCGGTCAAGCTTCATGTGACGCGCAAGTGCCAGACTTATAATAGAGACATTGACCGAGTGGTTATAGAGGTACTCGTCATAATTTTTAATCATAGAGAGCCCGACCATGGCATTTGTATTGGTAAAGACCATCTCGCTCATCTCGGTAATGATTGCGTTGACCTCTTCTGTACCAGGGATCTTGCCAAGCCTTATCTGCCCTATTACATTTTTCACGACACCTATGGCATCGTTATAGACCTCAAGGTGGTTGCGGTTTGCGACCGGCATTGACTGAAGCGTGATATGTATAACGCCGAGATCTTTAAGTTCTTTATCCAGTTCTTCCTGCGTAGATCCTGCCTCATCCGAGGTTAGTATCTCAATAACGCTTGAGAGTTCTCCTTCTTCCATGCCGCCTTTAAAGGCTATGGCCTCTACCTTTTTCTCGGTCAGGTACTTTAATATATCCCCGTATTGTTCCGCCGCATTGGCCTCCGGGATATCTTCAAAGACAAGAGAGTCCTCTACCATTGCAAGGACCAGTCGTTCTGAGCCCTTAATATAGTTGGTTAAGAGCTGTTGAGTTTTACGTGCCGGGGCCGCGACCGAAGGGTGTCCGGGTGGATATAGCTTCTTGCTATGTAGCGCGGCATTTAGGGAGCGCAATATTAGTTCTCTGGTATCAACGGTCATCTGCCTTGCTTCCTTCCAGCACCCTCTTACAGGTGTTGTATATATTGCCCTTAGAATCTTTATAGACGTCTTGTATGGTCTCGATGGCCATAGGGCCTCCGATCTTGCCGAGAGACAGGATTGCGAGAATCTTTTGATCATCGCTGATCTCTTTGCCGAACCAGCCTTTTTTAATCAGTACTTTCTTAAGGTATGGCACGGCCGCCTGATCGCCACCTATGCCAAGTGCTTTTATTGCCTCTTTTTTAAGTTGTATATCGCCTTTAAGCGCCATATCACCGATTAGCTCGACCGAGGCCGAGTCCTTGTGCATGGCCAGTGATATGATGGCCTGGCCAATAAGGGTACGGTTACCTTCTTTTATAGTATCTCTTAGTATCTTTGATGAATTCTCAGAGGTTATACGGGCTAGACTTTTAAGCACGGCTTTTTTGATCCGTAGATCGTTCTTAGCGTATGACTCAATCAGTGGTTTCATGGATTTTTCGCCGCCAAGTTCTCCCAAGAGAGCTATCATCTGTATGGTAACTATGCGTTCTTCAAGCTGTAGTCGCTCAGCGATCTTGTCTCTTATATTATCACCAAAGCGTACTAAGGTTCTGGCAAGGTAATGAGCCTTGTGCGCGACGGGTGTCTCTGAGAGGGCATCTAGAAGTGGATCGACTGCGGCACCTTCTGCCTTGAGCAATAGATATTGAATAGCAGTACGGTTTGGCTCTTCTCTCAAGGAGACCTTGTCTACAAGGAAGAGGATAACCTCTCTTGAAAGAAAGTGCAAGAGCGACTCAGAGGCGATTGACCTTATCTCTTCATTTTCCATGTATTTAGGGAGGGTGTGTTTTAAAAATAAGTATAAAACAGGCAGCGTGTCGTCAAGTTTATTGTCTGCTACCAGTTGGTCGGCCCTTCCTATAATCTTTATAGAGATGTCTTTATAGCCAATAGTGCTGCGCTCATCTGATATTAGGTGTAGTAGTTGCTTCATGGTATCTTCTTCTTTTTCTTTGGCGGCCTCTGCTTCTGCTTCTGGTTCTGTTTCTGCTTCGCCATCTGAGCCCTCTTCACAACCGTCCTCGGTTATATCCTCGTCCTCAAACTCGGCTGTCTTGTCGTCTTCCATCTTTTCTTGTAGTTCTTTGAGTTGCTCGTAGCTGGTCTCATTAAGGAGTATGCCGGTTACGTTCAGCTTTGCCAGCACCATTACCGCACCTCCTTCTTTGAAGATTGCATGCGGCTCCATTGCCAGCAGCGAGAGGAAGCCTTCGACGTCCTTTGCGCTGATATGGGAGTTAATCTTTAAGACCTTTATTTTTTTCAGAAAGAGTTTTTTTGCAAGTGACGAAATGGCAGTGTTATTTGGAGATATAGGTTTGCCGTCTTCAATGATATTTTTACTGTCAATACGCAGGGTTATCTCACTTTTATTAGAGGTCGCGTCCTCCAGTAACGTGAGAAAATCGCTAAGAATCTGCTCCAAGTTCGGGTGACCTTTGGGGTAGAAATTTAGCGTCTTGACAGCCCTGTTTAGTTCTACTAGTATGTTTGTATGGTCAGTAGTCATAGGATTTACAGTACTCTGGTCTCCGTATACAATCTTAACAAAATACCACTCTTTGTCAAATAAAACAACAGGTAACAGCAATAGAAATGGCCAAGGCTCGTACCCTTTATATTTGTCAGTCCTGTGGATCCAGCACTGCGCAGTGGCATGGTAAGTGCCCGGAGTGCTCGCAGTGGAACTCTATGGTCGAGCAGCGACGTCCGGGAGGTAAGCAGAAGGGGCTTGTGTCCCTAGTGGGAGATGCAATGCCTATGGCTATAACCGCTGTCGGTGGTGGTGAAGAGTCCAGGGTCTTGATCGGCCTTGCTGAGTTCGACAGGGTTCTGGGAGGGGGGATGGTCCCTGGCGGATGCGTCCTTGTTGGCGGGGATCCGGGAATAGGTAAATCTACCCTGCTTTTACAGGCAATGGGGGGCTTTGCAAAGGCCGGTCATAAGGTCTTGTATGTCTCGGGTGAAGAATCCGTGCGCCAGATTAAGCTGCGCGCGGAGCGTCTGGGGACGTTAAGTGATAATCTTTTTGTATGGGGCGAGACCTGCACCGAGGTGATAGCCGCAAGAGTCGCTGAACTAAAGCCAGAGGCCTTGGTTATTGATTCCGTGCAGACCTTGCATAGTGAGACCCTTGATTCTTCCGCCGGCAGTGTTGCGCAGGTACGAGAATCATCGATGAGGCTTATAACCGTCGCAAAGGCTCTGGATATACCGCTTTTTCTGGTAGGGCACGTAACCAAAGACGGCGCGATAGCAGGGCCAAGAGTTTTGGAACATATGGTCGATACCGTCCTTTACTTTGAGGGCGAGTCCGTGCATATTTATCGAATTCTGCGGGCAGTAAAGAATCGTTATGGCTCTGCGATGGAGATAGGCGTCTTTGAGATGCAGGAATCGGGGCTGCGTGAAGTCGATAACCCATCCGAGGTATTTCTGGCGGAAAGGCCAGAGGGGGCTTCAGGCTCATGCGTGCTGGCGAGCATCGAGGGTACGCGCACCCTTCTTGTCGAGGTGCAGGCCCTTGTAAGCCCCGCGCTCTTTGGTGTGCCAAGGCGTACCGTAGTTGGTGTGGATTATAATAAGGTTCTTTTGCTCTCGGCTGTTCTGGAGAAAAAGGCCGCGATGATTCTGGCTAACCATGATATATTTGTAAAGGTCGCCGGGGGGATAAAGATCTCCGAGCCAGCGGCGGATCTGGCTATCGTCGTATCTCTGGCATCGAATTTATTAGATAAGGCAGTGGCCTCGGATATTGTTGTCTTTGGTGAGGTTGGACTTGCCGGAGAGCTTCGCGGCGTGACGCGTGCAGAGAGCAGGGTTAGAGAGGCAGAGAAACTCGGCTTTAAAAGGTGTATTCTTCCAATCGATAGCCTTAAGGGCTTTAAAGTTCCCGGCGATATAGAACTGATCGGGGTATCGACGATAAAAGAGGGTCTGGACAGGGTCTTTAAGTAATTCCTGAAGGTATTTTTATTGTAGAGGTTGCAAGCGATGACTAACAACAGAATCAGTGATAAAGGCAGTATGGGTGCAGGGCAGGGAGAGTCTATCTGCGGCATCTGTATGTGCCGTATAAAGGACAATACGCTTTTTACGAACCTTACGGATAAAGAGATAGATGTTTTCAAGGACGTTGTAACGACATCCAGCCATAAGAAAAAGGAAGTTATCTTTATGGAGGATGACCAGTGCTTGGGACTCTATATTGTTCGCACGGGACGGGTAAAGCTTGTCAGAAGCTCCAAGGACGGCAGGGAGCATATTATCAATATCCTCTCGCCCGGCGATCTGCTGGGGTTGGAGGTCTTCTGCGATTCCGATACCTATGCCAATAGCGCGGTGGTAATGGAGGATGCGAGTCTTTGTTTTGTGAAAAAGCCCAGCTTCTTCAGAGTCCTTGAGACGGCCCCTGATGTATCAAAGAAGATTATGATGGCTCTGGGTAGGGAGCTGCATCAGGCCTATGAAAAGATAGGGAACCTCGGGCTTAAAAATGCAAAAGAAAAACTGGCGCATCTTCTGCACTCTCTGGCACTTGAGTACGGGGTCAGAGACTCAAGAGGGGTGAGGCTTCATTTAACGCTATCTCGCCTTGAGATAGCAGAGATTCTCGGTATAACGCAGGAGACATCTATACGTCTGCTTAAGGGCTTTAAGGAAGAAGGGGTCCTGGATATAGAGCGTAAAGAGATAGTAATCCATTCTATGGATAAACTTGCCGTTATAGGTGGTGCGCAGTAAGTCATGACATTTTCTATTCGCACAAAACTTACCTTTTGGTATGTACTGCTGCTTACCGTCAGCATGCTGGTCTTTGCCGGCGGTTTCTACTATACGCTCTCGCGTGTTTATATGGACAGGATAGATTCTCAGATCCATAAACTGGCGGGTATGACGGCGCATGCCATCGTCAGACCTCCGGGCAAACTAATGGTTCCCAACAATTTTGATGTTTTTCTTGAGAGGTTCTTCGGCCTTCGCACCAGAGATTACTATATTCAGATACTGGACCATAAAGGCGAGATCGTCGCCAAGAGTGCGACCCTTGAGGGCTTTAACCTGAGAGTATCTAATAGTGCGCTTAAGAGGGTGTTGAGAGGCAATGTTGATTATGAGACGGTAAAGAGCGTAGGTATTCAGCCGGTAAGGGTCGTTAGTGCCCCTGTTATTGTTAAGGACAAGGGGCTTGTAGCAATCGTTCAGGTAGGAGATTCGCTGGAGGTAGTGGTAGAGATCTTCCACTATATGATCTATATCTTCGGCGTGGGCATTGTTGTATCTGTTGTGATTGCAAGTATTATAGGGTCTTTTCTTGCGAGAAAAGCACTGGCCCCGGTCGATGAAATAAACCGGATGGCGATGAGAATAACGGCTGAAAATCTGGATGAAAGGATAAATATAGACGGCCCTGAAGATGAAATGGGCAGGCTCGCCACTACGCTTAATGATATGATAGCAGGGCTTGAGAGATCCTTTAAGCAGATACGCCAATTCACCTCGGATGCCTCTCATGAACTGAAGACTCCGCTTACCGTTATGAAGGGCGAGATAGAGGTAGCACTTCGTGGCGAGCCGACAAAAGAGGAGTCCAGCGAGGTCCTTTTAAGTACTCTGGAAGAGATAGACAGGATGAGTAGTATCGTCCATAAGCTCTTGACGCTTGCCAGAGCGGATGACGAGCGAGGCGAGACGGCCCTGACCCCGGTGCGACTCGATATTATTCTTGCCGATAGTTTTCGTTTGTTAAAGAAGGTAGCTGTTAAGAAAGGAGTATCCATTGAGATGACAGAGAGTGCGGCCCTGACTGTCTTTGCTGATGAGCTTCGGTTAAGTCAGGTCATTGCCAATCTAATAGATAATGCTATTAAATATACGCCGGTTGGAGGGAGTATTAAGGTGCTGCTTGCAGGCGGCGGTGACTTAGCTATACTTAAGGTTATTGATACGGGAATGGGGATAGCGGCAGATGATCTGCCGCACCTGTTTGATCGTTTTTACAGAGTCGATAAGGCGCGTACGCGTGAGATGGGCGGGGTAGGGTTAGGGCTCAGTATCTGTAAAGAGATCGTCGAGGGTTTTGGTGCTACGATTGATGTCGATAGTGAGCTTGGTAAGGGTACGATCTTTACCGTTAGATTTCCGCTCTATAAAGAAGAGGTCGGTAGCGTAGATACTTAGCAGGATTTGATCTGCTGTTTTTTTTCGTAGAGGAGGGTTTTAAGATGAAGGTAGGTATACTCACAGGTGGTGGCGATTGCCCCGGGCTAAATGCCGTTATAAGGGCCGTAGTGATAAAAGGCCATAAGATGGGCTTTGAGTTCGTAGGTATAAGAGACGGGTGGGCGGGGCTTGTAGAGCTTGACTATGAACCTTTTACAGCCGATTCGATTTGCGGGCTCTTGCCGCGCGGCGGTACGATCCTTGGCACTTCGCGTACCAACCCCTTTAAGCACGAAGGCGACGTGGATAAGGTCCTGGCTAATATAGCTAAGTTGGAGCTTGATTGCGTCGTGGCAATCGGTGGCGATGATACCCTTGGGGTAGCTGCCAAGCTCTATGAACTGGGGATTAATACGATAGGTATTCCAAAGACGATAGATAATGATCTATCGTGTACGGACTTTACCTTTGGTTTTGATACCGCCGTAAGTATCGTGACCGAGGCACTCGACAGGCTGCATTCTACTACCGAATCGCACCACAGGGTGATGGTCGTTGAGGTCATGGGGAGGCACGCCGGTTGGATAGCAACCTACGGGGGGCTCGCAGGAGGTGCCGATATGATCTTGATCCCTGAAGAGCCTTTTCTGATAGATGATGTATGTAAGGTCGCGGTCAATAGAAAAAAACGTGGACGCAACTTCAGTATAATCGTTACGGCTGAGGGAGCATACCCTGCCGTTGCCGAGGGCTCTGAGCAACAGGGCGGCGATATAATCACAAAGGACAAGGAGCTGGATGCCTTTGGTCACGCCAAGCTTGGCGGAGTTGGCGAGTATATCGCAAAAGAGGTAGAAAAGAGGACAGGGATTGAGACCCGGCACGTAGTCCTTGGTCACCTCCAGCGCGGAGGCAGCCCCACGGCTCACGACAGGATACTTGCTACTCGCTACGGTATACGCGCCGCAGAGCTGATAGGCGAGAAGACCTATGGCAGGATGGTTGGTATTCAGGGCAATAAGATAGTTGATGTATCGCTTAAAGACGCAACCGGTGAGACCAAGACGGTAGATATGGATATATACAGGATCGCCAGTACGTTCTTTGGTTAACCTTAACCTTACGCCCTGTTTGATATGGAATCCAAGGAAGTAATAACCCAAGGCGAAGAGGCCTTTGAAAAGTGGCGTAAGGGCTTGGGGCTTGTAATAGGCCCTGTAGTCTTTTTTATAATCTACTTTATAGATATCCCAGCCCTTACGCCAGAGGCCCATAGTCTTTTTGCCGTTATCGGGCTGGTCTTGGTCTTCTGGCTCACAGAGGCGATACCTATACCAGCGACAGCACTTTTGGGTGCGCTTTTAAATGTCGTACTCGGCGTGGCCTCGGCCAAAGTCGTGCTCGCTCCCTTTGCCAATCCCCTTGTGTTTTTATTTATCGGAAGTTTTATCCTCGCCGAGGCCGTGATAATGCACGGGCTAGACAGGCGATTCTCTTTTGCTATCTTATCGGTAAAGTTCTTTGGCGAGAGTCCGCTGCGGCTGCTCGCGGCCTTTGGCATAATCTCTGCCGTGGCCTCGATGTGGATTAGCAATACCGCAGCAACGGCGATGATGCTGCCAATCGGTATCGGGCTTTTGAGTGCTATCAGGAAGGCCGGTGCTGAGAGCGGCGCGGCTGACCTGGGCTTTAACTTTGATAAATACTCTACTGCTTTGATGTTGATGATAGCCTACGGTGCCTCGGTCGGTGGTATTGCTACGCCGATAGGTACGCCGCCGAACCTTATCGGTATAGGGATGATAGGGGAGTTGGTAGGGGTTAAGATATCGTTTCTTAAGTGGATGACCTTCGCACTCCCAATAACCGCTGTGATGTTTGTTTTTCTTTTTTTCCTGCTAGGGTTTTTTAATGTTGGACGGGGTCATGCGCTTACGGGTGTTGCCAGCTACGTGCGTGAGAAAAGACTCTCGCTTGGCCCTTGGGGCAGAGGCGAGATCAATACGGCCTTTTGTTTCGGTGTGGCCGTGACCCTTTGGCTGCTTCCTAGTATAGTCGGGCTTATTGTTGGCAAGGGGCACTGGTTGACCTTGCTTCTGGAGACGCGACTTAACTCCGGGATAGTCGCTCTGCTGGCAGCGATATTGTTATTTATTATGCCTGTCTCTTTTAAAGAACGCCGCTTTACCATGAACTGGGAGCGGGCGCAAACGATTGATTGGGGGACGATCTTGCTCTTTGGTGGCGGGCTGAGTCTGGGGGCACTTATGTTCTCGACAGGTTTGGCCGAGGCCTTTGGTCTGGCTCTGACAGGGTTGACCGGAGCCAGCTCGCTCTGGAGCATCACGGCACTTGCCATTATCTTTGGTATCGTCCTGAGTGAGACGACCTCGAATACGGCCTCTGCCAATATGGTGATACCGGTTGTCATTGCCGTAGCGGCTGGTATGGGAGTCTCCCCGATGCCTCCGGCCCTTGGGGCGGTCTTCGGGGCGAGCTTCGGTTTCATGTTGCCGGTCTCGACCCCGCCAAATGCTATCGTCTACGGCTCGGGAATGGTACCGATACTCTCTATGGTTAGAAAGGGAATAATCTTCGATATATGTGGTTTTTTTATTATATGGTTCAGTCTTATGATACTATGTCCACTCTTTGGTTGGAATTAACTACATATAAGAGGGGGTTTTTAAGTAAATGCAACAAGGTAGTAAGGTTTTAATGCGGTTTTCTTTAATATTGGTTTTAATAGCAAGTGTCTTTACCCTGGCAGGTTGTTCACAGAAATTGAGCGAAGATATTGTGGTGCAACGCATAATAGAGCGCGTCGCAAGCCATGCTAAAGCAAAGGATGTGGACGGAATCTTCTCTTATATATCAAAGGGTTTTAAAGATGACCACGGTAATGATTTTGAGGGTTTCAGGGGCTATGTATTTAATGAATTTTTCTTAAGTGAGGATCTGAATATTGTGCTCAGGCGCGTAAATGTTAGTGTTCAGGGCGTAGAGGCCATTGTTAACCTGCGTATGCTTTTTGTCAAAGAGACGGATATTCAGGGTGTAGGGGTCGCAGATGCTGAGAGTGTAAGGTCTCTTGTAGTAAGCCTGATCTTTCAGAAAGAAGATGGCCAGTGGAAGGCTCGGAGTGCCAAGTGGAAAGAGATCGGGGCTTAGCTGGCTATGTGACGGTATTGG
>CAZUFI010000004.1:17465-25080 GCA_964618745.1 uncultured Thermodesulfobacteriota bacterium
AGGCTTTGTGCTGCATATAATCTGCTATAATCTCGGTATAGTTACCCTTGAAAATTTTGGTTTCCATTACCTCTAACTTATTTAGGGAGGAAGGACGATGAAGACTTTATTGATTGTTTTCTTGTCTTTTTTTGTTTTGGTTACGGCTTTGCCTGCAACAGCCTTCGCAGGTCACAGAGATATTGTCGAGAAGTTTACCGAGGCCTATAACGACGGTAACTACCAGATGATGCGCTTTATAGTTAAGCACGATGAACGGCATATTCCCGGTGTTGTGGATACTCTTATTAAAGACGCATTGGCAAGCGGTGTTCCGGAGGTAGAAAGAGACAAAAAGCTTGATCTTGGCGAGGTCCTTGCCACCAGATATAAAGATCTTGGCGGAGACTTCGAGCCGCTTTTAAAGGTAAAGAGAGAGATCTTTGAGAGCAAGCTCCCGGCCCCTGTAATGCCTGGCATAACCGGCAAGGTTCATATCATAGAGACCATATCTACGGATAAACAGAAAAACGTCTTCTCGCCCGGTAATATTATTATCAGACAAGGCGAGACCGTTAAGTGGGTAAATAAAGACAGCATAGCGCATCTTCTGGCCTCTTTTGCCGTGATTGGCGAGAAGGGTCTATTCTCGCCCAGATTTGAGCCGGGTGAGGACTGGAGCTATGAGTTTAAAAAGACCGGCGAGTATTACTACGTTTGTTTTATCCATAAGATGATGTACGGTAAGGTAACAGTTGTGAAGCCTGCACCTTGATGCACTTTGATCGTTAGGTTGGCTTTTGCGGCTTTGTTTTTTTCTAATCTGAGAGGGACTTTGATTTGGCTTTAGTAGAGTTAGCGATAAGCACCAGAGAGAGCTGCGAATTTCTCGATATAACAGAGGAGGTTGTGCTGGTTGTTAATGGTAGCGGTGTGACAGAGGGCATCTGTATTGTTTATTCACCGCATACCACAGCTGGCATTACGATAAATGAGAATGCCGACCCGGCTGTTCTTCACGATTTGGTGATGGCGAGCTCTAAGATTATAAGGCGTGACGACCCGGAGTTCAGGCACGCAGAGGGAAACTCGGATGGTCATTTAAAGACTTCTTTTTTTGGGGCATCCGAGACGATTATTATAGAAAAAGGCCGTTTGGTGCTGGGCACTTGGCAGGGTATATATTTTTCAGAGTTTGACGGGCCTCGCAAGAGGCGTGTATTGGTAAAGATAATCGCCGGGTAGTTTTTATTTGATCTTGCTTTATTAAGAAGCCCCTGTTGCTTGCGCAACAGGGGCTTCTATCTTTTTATCCTGATAAACTGGATCTTAGCCGGGTCTTAGATAGATTCTAGTATTACCCTTATCTGTTCGACGTGGCCTTTTTCTTCATTTGCAAGTGCGGTATATATATGACGAACCTCTTCGGTAGAGGCCTCTTTCGCAAGGTTCTCAAAGAAGACTACGGAGTTCCGCTCTGTATCCATCGCAAACTCCAGGGCCTGCTCTGGAGTATCGATTAACGCTATCAGTTTCTTCATATTAATGTTGCGCGTAAAGAGGTCTGGCACTCCCTTGGCCTCGACGTATAGCTCTACCTCAACCTCTTCCTCTGTAATGGTATCGCCAAAGCCAACTTCTTTAAAGTATCTTTTCTCGATGGTATCAAGGTGGTTTTTTTCATCGTCACGTAGCTTTTTAAGGATATCCAGGATCTTTGCATCGCTGAACTTTTCTATGAGCTGCGAGTAAAAGGCAAAGCCGTTCTTCTCTATCATCGCTGATTTTTTTACGGCCTCTTGTTCTTCAAATTGTTCAAACATTATATGACCTCCGTGGCACTTTTCTTTGCTGATTTAATTATAGATGGCTTGCCGGTAATCTTCAAGGTATTTATACAGGAGGTTACTTAGTGCAGCATTGCTTCCTTGATCTGCGCTGGTGTGGTTTCTGGCAGGATGCTTTTTTGTATGGCAGTGGTTATGCTGATCAGATCGAGCGGATTGACGCGCGCTCCGTTAAGCTTTGCGCTCCAGTGAAGGTGCGGCCCGGTCGAGCGTCCTGTCGAACCGGCAAGTCCTACTACCTTTCCTCTGGCAATAGTATCACCTTGCCTGACTTTTATCTTTGATAGGTGGCAGTATGATGTATATAGCCCCTGGCCGTGGTCGAGGATAACGGTCTTGCCCGTATAATACAGGTTGCCGACGAAGGCTACCTTCGCTCTATTTGACGCGTGAATGCGCTTGCCGGTCGGGGTGCGGATATCTACTCCGCTGTGCGGTGATTTTTCTTGTCCGTTCAGGATTCTGCGCCGACCAAAGCTGCTGGTGATCTTACCGCTTACGGGTATGATAAATGGCATCTCCCAGAGGCGTTCTTCTGCGCTCTCAGCCAGCACGGCCTTGGCGACGACCTTGCGTTCTTGCCGTATACGGCGGCGTGCTTTTTTACCCGGGTTTACCATCTCCGGCGGGAGCGTAAGGCGGTCCACCGTAAAGTCCCCGCCTTCGATCGCAATAGAATAGTAGTAGCTTTTTTTGTCTGCCCACTGCGTTAGTTCGTCGGCGAGAGTAAGCTCCAAGAGCCGCAGAGCAGGTCTATCGGTCAGGTCTGCGCCGAGCAGGGCGTGATAGGTTACGTCTTTACCGGCCTCAGCACCTCTGAAAAAACTGACCTTGCGTTCTGCAAATGACCCGTTAACAGGCGAGATGCCTTTGGGCAGCGTAAGCTGGATGCCGGTAATACCGCCTTGTGTTGTCTCGGCCTTGGTAAGCGTAATGATGGGCGCGGTATCGCTCAGGCGCGTCGTATCGTGCGCAAAGGTTAAGGGAAGAACCACAAAGACGATTGGCAGAAGCATAGCCATCATGCCTTTGAAAGGGTTCTTTTTTATTTTGTCTTTTAAGATCTGCACTAATACCTCGCAACGGTATAAAACACGCATCGGTCATTAAAAGCTTATCTTAAAATGATACGACTTAGAACCGGGTATGTCAAGCTGCGTGGCTCTAAGTCGTTGTATTTATTGTTGTAAATAAAAAAGATACCTTGACGGTTCGTTGTCGAGCTAGGTTAGCACTCCGGCTATGGTTGCGGTCATAAACCCTGCCATGGATCCGGCAAGGAGCGCGCGCAGGCCGAGCTTTGCGACCTCGATTCTGCGCTCAGGGGCGAGCGCGCCGATCCCGCCTATTAGGATGGCAAGGCTGCCGAGGTTTGCAAAACTACAGAGTGCGTAAGTAGAGATCGTGATAGATCGGGGGCTAAGTGCGCCTGATTCGATCAGCGGGCTTAGCCGCTGATAAGATATAAACTCGTTAAAGGCGACCTTTATGGCCAGCAGCTTGCCGACCTCTAGGGATTCGCCGTAAGGCACGCCCATTATAAAGGCCACCGGCGCAAAGGCGTAACCGGCCAGCCCCTCAAAAGAGGTCCCCGCGTAGCCGAGCATAGAGTCTGCCATTGCGATTATAGAGACAAAGGCTATGAGGATAGCACCTATTGTAACGGCGAGCCTCATCCCGTCGATTGCTCCGCTCGATGCCGCCTCGATCAGGTTAGTATTTTTTTCTGCTTTGCCAGAGTATATCTCCGCACCATGGGCGGCGTGGAAGTTGTCTGTTCCGCGCCCCACCTCAGGTATCATAATCTTGGAGATCACGATAGCTGCGGGGGCACTCATAACAGAGGCCGCGAGCAGATGCCCCGCACTCGCGCCGAAGCTTACGTAGGCCGCCATGACGCTGCCTGCGATAGTAGACATAAAGGCCGTCATAAGCGTTAAGAGTTCGCTCCTTGTCAGCCCTTTTATGTAGCTTTTTATCGCCGTAATCGCCTCGATGCCCATAAAGATAAAAGATGCCGAGATAAAGGCCTCGACCCCTGAGGCACGCATAGTGCGTTGCATTACCCATGCAACACCCTTGATAATAGTCTGAATAATGCCGAAGTAACTAAGGACGCTCATAAGCGAAGAGATAAAGATGATCGTTGGTAAGACCTTAAAGGCGACTATCGCGCCCATCGATTGGTTGGTCGCAAGCTCGCCAAATAGAAAGGCAGAGCCAGCCGTGCTGAACTCCAAGACTGCGGTCATAATAGCCCCTGCGCCCTTGAAAAAGACAAGGCCCGGGTAGGTCTTAAGGATTATAATGGCCAGCAGAAACTGGAGCGCGACCCCCCAGATAACAAGGCGAAGGTCTATCTTGCGTCTATTTTCAGAGAGAAGCCATGCTATAATAAGAAAGATAATCAGTCCGCCAAGACTGATGAATTTGCCTGAAATCATTATAAAGGGCCCGCCCTGAGTGCTGTGATTTTATAGTTATCTTGTGCTTTAAGATATTATTTTAAGCCATCGGTGTCAACAACTCTAAGAGGCCTTGCCGGGCACTGGTCGGGAGCTGAGGCCCTTGATTTGTATCTGAAAAAGTGATATTTTTTATATATATAGATCTAGCGCGAGCGGACCTTCCGGCAGCGGTGAATATGGTCGGTAAGGGTTCTTTTATCTCGTGTTGTTCATATAACTCTGGTTAATCCTTAACCGACGGGGCGCAGTATGTCAAAAGAACAAGGGCTGGTCTTTAGGGGTTCACCCGATTCTACCGTAGGGATTGAGGTCGAGTTTCAGTTGGTCTCGCCAGCTACGTTTGCCCTGAGCGATGACTCTGATCTTATGGTGGAAGGCGTTGGTGATAAGATCAGGATCAAGCACGAACTCATGCGCTCTAACCTTGAGATAAATACCGATGTCTGTGACTCCATAGTTGCTGCCGAGCAGGATCTCTATAAAAGTTTTACTATTGCTGCGAAAGAAGCAAGACGCCACGATATACTCCTTTGCTGCGCCGGCACCCATCCCTTCTCCGGCTGGCGAGATCAGACCATAACCGATAACCCTCGCTATCACAGCCTGATCAAAGAGCTTGGTATGGTCGGCAGGCGTTTTAATATCTTTGGCCTTCATGTGCATGTAGGTGTGAGTGACGGCGAAAAATGCATATATGTGATGAACAGGCTGCTGAGTTATCTGCCTCATTTGCTGGCTCTCTCTGCGAATTCGCCGTTCTGGGAGGGCGAGGATACAGGGCTTAAATCCTACCGCACCAAGATCTTTGAGACCCTGCCGGTAGCGGGTCTGCCCTTTTACTTCAAAGACTGGAATGATTATAAGCGTATCGTTGATTGCTATATAGTGACAGGTACGATAAAGACGATCAGAGAACTCTGGTGGGACGTCAGGCCGCATCCGGACTTTGGTACGATTGAGCTGCGCATCTGCGATGTGCCGATGACTATAAAAGACTCGCTCTCGATTGCCGCTCTGGTGCAGGCACTGGTGGTAAGGCTCGGGCGTGACTATGAAGATTCGGTTATTGTTAAGACCCCACACCCTTTTATAGCAAGAGAGAATAAGTGGCGTGCCGCAAAGTACGGCCTTGACGGTAAGTTTATTGTAGAGGACGACGGGTGCAGCACGGTGTATATAAAGGACGCTCTGGCTGATCTCATACGTAGTCTGGAAGGTGAGATAAAGGAGCTTGGCTCCGGGCGTTTTATAGCTAACCTGGAAGATATCTTCGCAGGCGGCGGCGGTGCTTCGGCGCAACTTAACCAGTACCGCCGTAGTAATGACCTGAAAGATGTTGTTGGTTTTTTGAATAAAGAACTCATCCGAGATATCGATAACTTTGATATTGATAACTTTAATCGGGGTAATAATCAGCCATGACAAAAGGTGCTATATCAGCAGGGCATGAATTAACGGCCAGAGCAGGTGTTGAGATCTTAAAGGCCGGAGGCAATGCATTTGACGCAGCAGTGGCAGCGGCCTTTGCCTCGGTCGTCTGTGAGTCTACGCTTACAAGCCTTGGCGGCGGCGGTTTTATGATGGCGCATTCAAGTGACGGCGAGACCTCGTTATATGATTTTTTTACCGATACGCCGGGCAGGGGAAGTAAGGCCGTCGCGACAGAAGAAAACTTCTTCCCTGTTGGTATACATTTTACTGCCGTAGCGCAGGATTTTTATATCGGCGAGGGCTCTGCCGCAGTCCCCGGGATGCTGGCCGGGTTGGCACAGGTCTTTAAAGATCATTGCACGCTGCCGCTGAAAGAACTGCTCGCTCCTGCCATTGAGTACGCAAAGAACGGGGTCGAGCTTAACGCAGATCATGCGCATTTTATAGAGGTCCTCTCGCCGATGTTGCTCTACTCGGAAGAGGGCAGAGGTATCTACGCGCCTCGTGGTAAGACTCTTATAACGGGTGAGGTCCTTGAGAATAACCATCTGGCGACGACCCTTGAGGTCTTATCAAAAAAGGGGTTTGATGATTTCTATAGAGAAGACTTCGCCCCGGCCCTGCTCGGAAGATTTGGCCCGGATAACGGTCTTATAACAGAGCGAGACCTGAACGAATATAAGGTCTTCAAGCGCAGGCCTCTGCACTTTAACTTTAGGGGGAGTGATATCTATACCAATCCGCCGCCATCTTCTGGCGGCTCGCTCGTGGCCTTTGCGCTGAAATTAATCGAAGGCTGCGACCTGCGTGCGATGGGCGCGGGTAGTGCCGATTGCCTTGAGCTTTTGTATGAGGCGATGAGGGCGACGGATCAGGCCCGTACCGGGCACTTTGACGGAAGTGCGCATAATGCCAAAGAAGCCGAGGCCTTTCTGACCGAAGAGACGGTCGGGCTCTTTAGAGGTGAGATCGAAAAGATTATAGCCGCCGCAGGCCCTGCCCTGAGTGACGGCCCTGGCAGTACTACGCATATAAGTGTGATGGACGAGCTTGGCAACGCTGCTTCCATTACGACATCTTCGGGAATAGGCAGTGGGTTTTTTCTCCCGGATATGGGAGTGCTCGTCAATAGCATGCTCGGCGAAGAAGATGTAAACCCCGGAGGGTTTCACAGGCTTGAACCCGGCCTGCGGTTGTCATCGATGATGGCCCCGACGATAGTTATGAAGGACGAGCTGCCTTTGGTCGTCCTTGGTACAGGCGGAAGCAACAGGATTCGTAATACTCTTGTGCAGGTTATTATTAATATTATAGTACACGGGATGGATGCGTATACAGCCGTAAGTAGTCCGCGTCTGCACTTTGACGGCATTGCCTTGCAGGCCGAGCTTGGCGTGGCGCAGGAGGTTCTGGAAGAGCTAAAGAGACGAGGCATTAACCTCAATGCATGGGATAAAAAGCACATGTATTTTGGCGGGGCGCATATAGTAGTTAGAGACGAGGGCGGTGGTTTTACCGGTGCAGGGGATGATAGGCGTGGTGGTGTGTTTTTGAGAGTGGGGTGAGTGTGATGTTAGAAGAGATTCGTAAAAGGGCAGAGGCCATAGAAAAGCGGGTTATAAAGTTTCGCCGCGAGATACATTCGCAGCCAGAGCTATCGGGTAAAGAAGAAAAGACAGCGCGTTTTATCGCAGCCGTCCTGGAAGATAACGATATAGATGTCGAGACCGGGGTTGGCGGTAATGGGATCGTTGGAATCATCAAAGGTGGCCGCACCTGCGGTGAGCATACCAGCGATGGACGCACCAGCGACAGGCGCACCACTAGTGCCCACACCAGCGATGGCCATACTGCAAACGGTAATGACGTCATAGCGATTCGCGCGGATAT
>CAZUFI010000004.1:25180-26425 GCA_964618745.1 uncultured Thermodesulfobacteriota bacterium
CCAGCGATGGCCATACTGCAAACGGTAATGACGTCATAGCGATTCGCGCGGATATGGATGCACTGCCAATAGGCGAGAGGGGAAGCAGCTCTTACGCCTCAAAGGTCGAAGGGGTGATGCATGCCTGCGGCCATGACGTGCATAGTGCGATACTGATGGGGACGGCTATAGTCCTTGGGGGGATTCGCCAGAAACTAACAGGCGATGTTAAGCTGATCTTTCAGCCTGCGGAAGAGGTGATACCGGGCGGTGCGCTGGCCATGATAGAGGCAGGAGTCCTGGAAAACCCAAGGCCAACGGCTATGGTCGCTCTGCATTGTTGCCCCGAGCTTGAGGTCGGCTATATAGGTCATAAGGAAGGGATCGTAACGGCAGCTTGTGACTTTATCTCGATATCTATCTTTGGGACAAGCGGTCATTCATCCAGGCCACACCAGAGCGTTGATGCTATCTTGGTCGCGGCCCTTGTTGTAAATGCCATTCATCATATTGTTAGTCGTCGTACAGACCCCTTGCACCACGTTGCGATCTCGCTGGGGACGATCAAAGGCGGTAATGCGCCGAATATCATCGCCGATCAGGTCGAGATAAAAGGGACGGTAAGGGTCTTGAGCCCTGAGGTTAGAGAGGTGATGCCAAAGCTTATCGAGCAGACGATAAAGGGGATTACGATGAGTGTCGGCGGCACCTACGACTTTAAATATAACTACGGACATCCCTCTGTTGTAAATGACGGCGAGCTTAATGATATAGTCGGTGGTGCGTCTGTGGATCTCTTTGGTAAGGAAAAGACGCTCGTGATGAAGGATCCGCAGATGGGTGCCGAGGACTTTGCCTATTACGGCGAGAAGATTCCGGCTATGCTGTACCGGCTCGGTACGGGTAATAAAAGTAAGGGTATTGTAGCACCGCTGCATAACTCGTGCTTTGATATAGATGAAGCCGCCATTAAGGTCGGCGTGCAGATGATGTCCTTGATTGTCTGTAAATTCTTTGAGGCAAAGAGGAATCAGGCGTGAGAAACTCTGAATATATAGTCGTCTTTATGACCGCACCTAACGAAGACGAGGCCGCTAGTATCGGTCGGTTGGTCGTTGAGGAGGGCCTTGCTGCCTGCTGTAATATCTCGCCGCGGCTGCGGTCGATCTATAGGTGGCAGGGCAAGGTCTGTGATGAGTCTGAGGTGCTCTGCATTATGAAGACCCGTGCTGCTTTGTTTGAGAGGTTGAAAGACAGGATCGTCGA
>CAZUFI010000005.1:0-3655 GCA_964618745.1 uncultured Thermodesulfobacteriota bacterium
CCATCTTATTAAGGTAGGTACAAATCAGGTTTGGAATAGAGATCAGAGAGGCCTCACGACTATTATTATGACCAATAGTAAGAGTAATAGGCATGAAAACATCATAATAGAGTAACATTTAGAAAGGATATGGATAGCTTTATCTAATCAATCTAAAAAACAGTATTACCTCCTTTGCCAGGACAAACCATGCACGACTCTCTGCCACTGCACAAAAGCAATAACCAGATCATAATCAACCGCCACTTGCCTTATTCACCAGGCTCAGATTAGCTCCTTCACTTATCCCATACTCTCTGCCCCCACGGTTAGTTATTTCTTCAAGGTTCTGGGCTATCTCTTCTGCGGTCGAAGACTGCTGCTCAGACGCAGTGGCTATCTGGGTAATTACATTCTTAACCGATTCAATTTCATTTACGATCTTACTGAGTGCCTCCCCTGCCTTACTTGAAAGTTCTTCGCCGGCAGAGGCCTCTTTCTTACCTTCCTCCATTATAGATACAGCCTTTGCGCTCACGCTTACTATCTCTGCAAGGATATCCGAGGTCTCTTTAGTAGACCGGGTAGTGGACTCGGCAAGTTTTTTAACCTCATCGGCGACTACCGCAAAGCCACGCCCCTCTTCCCCGGCGCGTGCCGCCTCGATAGCGGCATTCAGTGCCAACAAATGGGTCTGTTCCGCTATATTCTCAATAATAGTAACAATGTCCTTAACCTCATCGGATTTAGCCCCCAGCTGCATTATTATCTCTGAGGATTCGCGGACAACGTCTGCGACCTTACGCATCCCTTCTACAGCCTCCGCAACGACCTGCTGACCACGGTTGGCATCATCAGAGACCTCTACTGCGGCCGCCGACGCGTGCCCTGCGTTCCTTGCGACCTCGGTCACACTCGCACTCATCTCCTCCATAGCAGTTGCTATCTGTTGCACACGCCGTTCAAGGTGCTCCCTCTCTTCCGCATCTTTTACACTCTGGAACTCTACTGCCTTCTCAGCCGAGATATCATTCCAGCAAGCCATATAGCAGAGCACCTTACCCGTCTCCTCACTATCCCAAACAGGATAGGCACGGGTCATAAAGGTAACGCCGCCAAGCGGTATCTCTGCCATATGAGGAAGAGCACCTGGGTTGCCAAGTATCCTTCTAACCCTATCCGGGTTGGAATGAAACTGATGAATTGAATTATCCATAACATTGGCAACATCAGCCCTGCCACCAAGCCCTTCATTAAGATGCATCCTATGCTTCGCTATAGTCTCTCTAGCCGTCGCATTCATATAAAAAACATTATTATCATGAGTTGCATCACATAGCATAATTATAGAAGGCACAGCATCTATCATCTGCTGAAGTTTACTTATTTCCTTTTTCTTACGTGCAGACTCATCCTTTGATTCATAACCTAAAAACGACATAACGCCTCCTGTATTAAGAACAGTTATTTTATTTTTCAGGTTGATTTTCATTAATGGGTTAGAATAAAGTAGAGTTGTAAAATCTCAAAGCAAAACAAATACTTACAGATGCATATTGCTATTCCATCAAAGTATAGCACCTATCTATCTACTTGCAAGATACTCGAATCAGTAAATATTAGTTTTCATATAAAAACCCGCACCTTATCATAACTTCATATCACTTAATCGAATAATCAGATCGCATGCTCTTTCCCCTCACCATCCACCTGACCTTCAGCACTGACTAAGCTGACTTATCCATAAGGTTTTTTCGCGCCACACCGGCTGGCATCTCTTTAGGAAGCCTGATCGTCATAGTCGTACCCTCCGAAAGCTTGCTGCGTACATCTATCTCACCGTTATGGTTTTTTATAATTCCGTATGCTATAGAAAGGTCAAAGCCAGAGTCGGCCTTCGCTGTCGTCAATAATGGGTCAAAGATAGCCCTCACCTCATCCTCGGCCAGGCCTTCGCCATCATCACTTACTTCGATAAAGATATCGTCGTCCCCTGCGTAGGTACGCACCCTTATAGTACCTTCATCTTTGATAGACCGCGTTGCGTTGAATAAAAGATTAAGCAATACCTGCGCAATATGTTGCGAGCAACAGGTAATGGTCGGAAGCTCACCTAGATCCTTCTCTATCGTTGTTCTTCGATTAGACTCACTGCAAACAACCTTTACAACGTTTTCCAGACAACGGTTAATATCTGTCTGTACCATATCGCCCTCACCGTAACTGGCAAACTCCTCAAGCCTGCCTACGATAGATACGACCCTATCGGCATCTTCCTTTAATTTATAGACCAATGCATCCAGATCTTTAAGAACAAAATCCATATCATTGACCTTTGTAAAGCTATCTATCTTCTGGCTCAGAAGCGAGGCGGCGTCAAAGTCCTTTTCATTAAAGGCCTTTACCACCAGACGGAACAACCTGATCAGTTCATTAATATCCCTGACATAAAGACCAAGCGTAGATAGGTTCTTACCTATCGGTCCTATGGGATTATTGATCTCATAGGCCACCCCTGCGGCAAGCTGGCCGACCGATGCCATCTTCTCGGACTGTGCGATACTTTTATTGGCATTCTGTAGCTCTTTATTAGACTTATCAAGCCTGATGTTTTTCGCCTCCATCTCCTGAGAGTTCCACTGCAAGATCATCTTTACCTGCTCCTGATTGACGTGCCCCTCATAGACCTGCCTTGCCATTCGGTTAAAGCTGCGCATAAGATCCCCGAGTTCATCAAGACCCTCTGCCTCTATCTTGCAGTCCAGCCTTCCACCCTCTACCTGCTGCATGGCATTGCCAAGCGTCTTTATCCGCCCTATAATGCTGCGCAGCAGATAGATTATCATGACAACCATAGAGATAGCTCCAAAGACGATGAGCAAGATATATACCCTGATCATATTATCGTACTTTGCAACTACAAGCCTGTTGGCTTGAGAGAGCTCCTCTTTCTCAAGCTCTACAAGGCTTACCGCCCGAATTATAAGCCCTTTAAAACTCTCCCACAACGGACTCTCGACAACTAAGTTACTAGCGTCCAGACTTCCGTGGCTCTTAGTGCTAACTACAACTGCAATCAGATCACCTCGCAACGTCTTATACTCCCGCCAGGCATCTCTAAACTCAACTATAGAGTGACGAGCAACCGCATCAAAGTCATTTTCGTCCAGCAAGATATAGGCAAGCTTGCTATCTACAAGCCTTGAGACGACCTCAAGCTCCTCCTGCTCGTCTTTTATCATATCCAGATCTGGCTCAATCACTATATTTAAAAGCAGTCTCTGAGAGTGCTCCAACTCACTCTTTAACTCTGTAAAGTACTGGGCCTCATAAAATGCCTCCTCAAATAACGAGCTGGAGGCGGACTTCATCAATGAGGTATTTACAAGCCCAACTGCGGCAATAACACCCAACATAAAAAGCAGCATGCCAAAGACAACGTATATCTTTCTGCTAAGTCCCATAATCAAAAACACCCGCAACTACGCTCTATCAACAAGAACGTCAAAACAATTAAAGGTAGAGTATATCAAGGATAGAAAAGATGAATAACCAGAAGTATTGAGCTCGCCTGCTAACTTGCTACGACCCGCGCGATGATAAGGGCCTTAGAAAAAGACCCCGGCTTACTATTATTTCTAACCTAGGATACACCGGATTATCCCGTCCATACCAT
>CAZUFI010000005.1:3755-11824 GCA_964618745.1 uncultured Thermodesulfobacteriota bacterium
CAACTCACATTCCAGTCAATCTCATACCCATACCAAGCCAGAATCAGAATCAAAACATAACTATATAGCTTTTGGATTTAATGAAGATCACCAACCACACTTGCACAGCCACGAAGATATATTATTTCTCAAAGCCTCAGGGCAGAAAAAAGCCAACAATAAAACCCACGTAATCCAAAACACTATTTTGGATTTATCGCAGCTTAATATCCTCATAAACCCAAAGATATATATACAAACTACGCGTTATAACTCCATCTTTATTTCCAGGAATCGACCCCTTCTGATTTAATCCAAAGACACCCCTCTTTTCTCTAAAAGCAAGCAAAGCTCAACGTGTATACTTACAGGTATCTAGATTTTCATTCAAGAACACAACCAAATATTTGAAGGTATCGATATTTTTTACGATTTCATTCAATATTATTTTTGGTGTATTTGTGTTCGCTTATGATTCCAATGATAGGGAGATATTAACGATGCAATTTTTTAAAAAGTTCAAATTGATACAAGGCAGTTTATTTGTCATTTTTTTTGGGATACTATTATCTCCTGTGACTGCTATTGGAGCAGAGCTCTGGACATTAGAGAAGAGTATCACCCATGCCTTTGAGGCCTCGCCAGATATCCGTGCTGCTATTGCTGAGGTTCATGTCAAGCAAGGCGAGTTAAAAGAGTCAGGGGCGTGGCCTAACCCGAGTATAGAGTTTAATGCCAATGATAAATTAGGCATCGACGACGGGTCGGGCGGGAGCGATCTGACACAGATAGCCATCAGCCAGCCTATTTCTCTAGGTCGTTTATCACAACAACGTAAGCAGGCAAAGGCCATGTTGTTGGCAGCGGAACAAAATAGTTTTTACCAGCAACTGTTACTGGAGAATAAAGTAGCACGATTTTTTCATAAACTACAACTGGCTATTGTCACATTACAGCTGGCCGAGGAAAAGCTAGAATTTGCTAAAAACTTTCAAAAAAAGGACGACAGTAACAAACTAATAAACGACCCAATAGTTCGTTACCTTACCCCTTTGGAAGAAAAACGCCTTGGTATCATAAGGGAAACCGCAGCTCAGTTTGTAGCAAGCGCAGAAGGCGAATATAGCGAGGCACTCTCTGCTTTTAAAATGTTTTTAAAACTATCTGAAAATACAAAAATCAAAACAGATATCTTACATCCTGCGCAGTTGCCAGCTAACCTTGATAATTTGCTTAAACGCCAAAAAGCTAACCACGCGGCTATTCTTATTGCTAAACATAGACGAGAAGCCGCCAATGCCGGCATATCTCTTGTACGCGCAGAACGTTTTGCCGATCCAACCTTAACCATATTTCGTGAACGTGATTTACTGGGTGGCTCAAGACAATACTTCACCGGCATTTCGGTAAATATCCCAATTCCTTTGTGGAATCGAAAGAAAGGAGCTATTACCAAGGCAAAGTCGGAGGCTGAAAAGACAAAATATGAATTGCAAATTATCCAACGCGAATTGCAGACAAAACTTTCTCAGAACCACATGCATCTTGGCCACCTTATTGGCCAGGCAAAGCATTACCGCACTAAAATTTTAGTTCCCGCGAAGGAAGTATTTAGATTAACTCGAAAAGGTTTTTCTGTCGGTGAGATCAACGTTCTTTCTCTTGTCGATGCACATAATACCTATTTTGATGCACGCGAGCGTTATTTGGAGATACTATACGAGTCCTGGCTAGAGACTGCGGAGCTACGTCTAGCAGTCGGCCTGTCTATAATGGACACTAAAAATTCCAGTAATGATGGCAGCCTCGGAGGCTCATTATGATTGCATCATTAATACGGTTTTCTTTGGTCCAACGCATGATGGTCTTGTTAGTTGGTGCCGCGTTGGTGGTCGGTGGAGTATGGTCTTTTAAGACTTTGCCTATCGATGCCTTCCCTGATATTTCCGTACCACAAGTGCAGGTCATCATAAAGGCTCCAGGCATGTCTCCCTCCGAGGTTGAGCGACGCATCACCATGCCTATTGAGATGGAGATGCAAGGGTTGCCAAGGCAAACAGTTATGCGCTCAATGACTAAATACGCACTTAGCATTATTACGGTTGACTTTAAAGATCGCACAGATATTTATTGGGCAAGACAACAGGTTACAGAACGCCTGAATCAAGTATGGAGTATCTTGCCAGAAGGAGTTGACGGAGGGCTTGCGCCAACGACCACGCCGCTTGGTGAGATCTATATGTATTTCATAGAGGGCGAGGGTTATAGCAATCAAGAGCTACGAACTATCCAGGACTGGATGATTCGCCCGCGCCTGCGCACAGTCGAAGGAGTTGCCGATGTAAACTCGCTTGGCGGTGAGGTCGAGGCTTTTGAGGTTGTCGCCGACCCCAAGGCCTTGGTGCGCCACGGACTTGGCCTTGATGATCTGGAGACGGCGTTAGCCCAAAACAACCGTAACGCAGGTGGCGACCGCATTAACCGTGATAATGAGATCCTTCTGGTTCGCACGGTTGGAAATTTGCGTGGCCTTGAAGATATTCGTGGCGTAACCGTTGCCACCAGAAACGGAGTTCCTATTCACGTAGCTGACCTTGCCCAGGTTCGGATTCATTCACTGACGAGGTACGGAGGGGTAACCAATAGCGGTAAAGGAGAGGCCGTAACAGGCTTGGTATTACTGCGAAAAGGGGCTAATAGCCGCATGACGGTTGAGGGTGTCAAAGAGGCCATGGAAGCTGTTAAGGCATCCCTGCCAGAGGGCGTCCATATCACTCCGTTCTACGACCGCAGTGAATTAATAACTGCTGCTGTGGGAACGGTAGAAACGGCACTTGCGGGTGCAGTGATACTGGTCTTGGTCGTATTGGTGGTTATGCTGGGCGATCTACGCAGTGCTTTATCCGTTGCGCTCATCTTACCACTGGCGGTCTCTTTTACCTTTATAATGATGCGTATTTTCGGTGTTTCATCTAATCTAATGTCGTTAGGCGGGTTAGTGATAGCGATTGGTATGCTTGTGGATTCCTCCGTCGTTATTATTGAAAACATATATACCAAGTTACGGCAAGCCAGTAATGGAGTAGAACGCCTACACTTAATCTACCGTGCTGTTCTGGAGGTTGCTCCGGCAGTTATCTCGGGCACACTCATTACCATCGTTGTTTTTCTACCATTGTTTAGCCTAACCGGGTTAGAGGGCAAGTTATTTACGCCACTGGCCATTACTATTTCTTTTGCGTTGCTAGGGTCGCTAATAATATCTCTGACGCTTATCCCTGTTTTGGCCAGCTACCTCATGCCACATAAATCGATCTCAGGCAATAAAAAACAAAATAATGAAGGGAAGCTCATCTCGGTTCTCACGCGTATTTATACGCCGATTATGCAGTGGGCTCTTAACCACCGCAAGACCGCTTTGGGTATAGCGGGGCTCGCCATGTGCGTTGCGATCATTATATTCCCCATGATAGGCAAAGAATTCATGGCCGCCATGGATGAAGGACATACGGTCATCATAATAGAAAAGAACCCTAGCATTTCTCTGGAACAGTCCCTAGCCATAGATGAGGTCTATCATAAAGCCATGATGGAGTTGCCTGAGGTAACAGGAGTTATGGCACGTACCGGTGCCGATGAACTACGACTTGATCCCATGGGTCTATATCAGACCGACAACTTCATTCTTACACGTCCTCGTTCCGAGTGGAAGATTGGGTTGCCGGAGTTTAAGAGAAATCTAAGGGAAAAATTAGAGCCATTTCCTGATATAGATATCGCCTTCACCCAACCCATTGACATGCGTGTTTCAGAGATGATCACCGGCGTGCGTGCGACTATGGCCATCAAGCTTTACGGAGATGACCTCAAGATCTTAGAAGAAAAAGCAAAGGAGATCGAACAGTTGGTCAGCAATATCAAGGGGGCTGTTGATGTCGTGCGCAATCCGGTATTTGGTCAACTTTACTTGCAGATTGAAATTCGGCAAGAAGCCATCGCCGGTTACGGGATAAAAACAGAGGATATCAACAGGATGGTAGAGATTGCAATAGGCGGAAGGGTTGTTACCGAAATAATGAAAAACAACCGTCCTGTCGCTGTGCTTTTACGCTACCCGGAAGAAAAACGAAGCTCACTGAAAGCGATTGCAGCTATGTTGATAGAAACGCCTCAAGGGGCAAAGATTCCATTGGATCGCCTGGCAGATATTCGGGAAGTTGACGGCCCTGTTCAGATCATGCGTGAGTCTGCCAAACGTCAGGTCGTGGTTCAGTCAAATGTAGAAGATCGTGATGTCGTAGGCTTTGTCAATGAAGTCAGCCGCACCATAAAAGACAAAATCTCGCTACCCGACGGCTATTACGTCACCTTCGGTGGTCAATTCGAGAATCAGCAGCGTGCTTCCAAACGTCTCATGATCGTAGTGCCTATAGCACTTGTCTTGATCTTTATCATGTTATTTATGACCTTTCGTTCGCTACGCCAGGCAGGCTTGATTATTCTCAACATACCTTTTGCTTTGATCGGAGGGGTTATCTCACTCTACCTCTCCGGGCTTTACTTATCCGTACCGGCCTCTGTCGGATTTATCACATTATTCGGCACAGCCGTACTGAACGGCGTGGTGATGGTCACGTATTTTAATCAATTGCGTGGCACTGGACGTTCTGTAATGCAAGCGGTGGTAGAAGGCTCTCAGCGCAGACTACGTCCAATACTAATGACGGCACTGAGCACAGTCTTCGGATTAATGCCTCTTCTTACAGCGACCGGGCCGGGCTCTGAACTTCAGCGCCCACTTGCTGTGGTTGTTATCGGAGGCTTGATCTCATCTACGCTCTTGACACTTGTCTTACTCCCTATGCTCTACGAATGGATGGAAGGCAGAGGTGAGCGAACAACGCAGGACAACCCCAAAGGAGGCACAAAATGAAACAACTGGTCTTGCTAATTCATGACAATCTAAAACAGGAGACTGCGGATCTGCTGCATGGGATAGAGCGGGTACAGGGCTTTACCTTCAGCAATATTGAAGGCCATGGTAAGCAATCCACCGACACTTATCTTTCCACCAGAGACAAAGTAGTGGGTTTCACACCTCGCGTGCGTGTGGATATTCTGCTGGAAGATGAAAATATCACACCAGTACTAATGGAAATACGTAAAAGCAATATTGGTTTAAGTAATCATGGATTCTACTGGATTACAGCGGTAGAGGAATACGGACAACTTTGAGAATTATGAAAAAATGAATGTACCCACTAGCGCGTGTTAGCTACTGAGTTGTAAGAGAAAAAATGGTGACGGTGGGTGGACTCGAACCACCGGCACGGGGCTTATGAGACCCCTGCTCTGACCACCTGAGCTACACCGCCATTTTAGATTAAGTTTTTAATTACCAGAGAAGATATATGATACAACGGTACTTCTGCCGCCATCGACAGGAACCCTGCCGCCGTCGACAAAGAGGATCATAACCTCGCTAATACCATCGCCGTCTGTATCGTCTACGAGTACGTCTGCGATATAGCCGACCATCTCTTTAGTACGCCAATTTTCTTCCAGTATAACGCCGTCCCATGAAAGACTCCTGACCGTGCCGCTCTTAAAGTGCCGTACACGCTCGGAACGGTCACCAAAGACACCGCCTGCGTCGTTTTTCTTTATTATAAGCTCTGGCAGGCCATCACCGTCAAGGTCTGTCCGTAACAATTTACTCGGCAACTTAACGATCTCTGCGATATCTCCCTGCTGCTTACCCGCATTAAGCTCTACTACATTTAGAGTACCGCCGTATTTATCAGAGCTCGTCCAGTCTACCTTCCACTTGCGTCCCTTCTTTATATAGACCCTTATGCGCCTGTCGGCCTCTAGGGTTACAAGATTATTTTCACCCTCTGCGGTCAGGTCAAAGATCTCAAAATCATATAGATCAACCCCTTTTGGCAGTTTGAAACGTGCGGCCTTTTTTAGACCCTTCGCGCCTTTTTCAAGGCTGTAGAGCTTCTTGGAAAAGCCCCATTCCTTGCGAAACCCCTGAGAGATAAGCACAGCGGCATCACCCTCTATATCCACAGCCCTTAGAAAATAAGGCAGACCGCAGGAGGTATATTTAAAGGTATCACCTACCTTCTCTAAAATACAGCTATCTGCGAAGTCACCCTTAAGCCTTGATACGTATAGCTCTTGACTGCCATCGCCGTCCAGATCAAAGGCAGATATAGATATATTACGGACATCTGCCCCACCCCTGACGCGAGCTACTCTATCAAAGCCCTTTGCACCGACCTTTGTTATTATAAGATCGGTCTGCGTCATTATATAGCCCTCTTTACGCCCGTCGCCGTCCAGATCGGCAAGCTCCATAGCAAGAGCAAAATCATTAAAATTCTTCTTCCATCCAAACTTGCGACCGCTTTTTGCCGTATGTTTGAAAAAACCACCATCAGGGGCATTAAAGACTCCGCCCTTGGCAGTAGTACCGTCTTTCGCGACAAACCTGCCCGTATAGGTCAAGGTCTTTGTAGGATCCAGGCCGATCATAGTCGAGGTTATATTAAAGGCCATGCGCTCGGTCATCCCCAGGAGCGCATCGACATTCTCGCCCCTATCACTAAGAGGAGTTGTCTTGCCTTGCTTTACGTCAAGCAGGGTCGCATCCAGACTCGCAACACCGCCAAGCAATGAGATACTACCGTAAAGAACAAAGTCAGCCCCTGTTGCCTTGCCGATCTTACTCGCCACCGCACCATATACCCCGCTCCGTACAGCAGCAGGATATGCCTTGATCGCCTTCTCTACCAGATCACCTCTGACAATCTCTATCGCAGCGTCAGGGCCGGCCCCGACCCGAGAGGCCAGCATATCAGTTACGGCCGAGCGCAGGTAAGCATGCTCGGGTGCTGCATTTACCTTCCATGGCAGCACCGCAAGCTTGGCCGTAGCATCACTGGCCTGCGCCAAAGGCAGAAGACAGGCAAGTTGCAAGACCAAGGCCAAAAACACCAGTCCTAAAAAACTATATAAGGTAGATCTAAGGTTAAATCTCATTGGTATATCTCCAGTGAAAGATCAATCTATTAATTCTAAAGAAAGGTAGGCTTAAAATCAAGGAAAATCAGATATAAAGACAAAGAAAATCAAAAAAAAAGGCTGTAGATGACCCTGAAGACTACTTACCTGCACGCAATGCCGTCTCTGCGGCAAGCTGTAAGGCATCAAGGCTCACGGTCGCGTCCAGCGAGCAAGACGGCGATATCACAGAAAACCCTTTAGATACGGCAGCTTCAACGCTACCGGCGATAAGGGCACGCCCCTGCGAAGCAGCACCCGGGCCAAGCAGTTGCAGATGATTCACGCCGCCGATTAGTAATTTACCCTCTAGCCCTGCAATAGAATCAGGCATACTATGCAGACCAAGCCCGGCGCTTCGCAACCCGGCAATTGAGGCTGCAAGCGGCAAGGGATCTCCGCAGATATGGATGATAAGCGGGCAGCCAAAGGATGCCAGACTATCGGCTATACGGTTTAGGTATGGCAAGGCAAAGAGTTCAAAGGAGCTCGGCCCTATCGCCTCGGCGGTCGAGAAAGGATCGATTAGAAAGAAGGCACTGGCACCGGCACGCTGCTGCGCCCGAGCAAAGGCAATTGTATTTTCAGATAAAAGGTCAAGCAACTTACAAAGAACTTCACCCTCGTCTTTGAATGCTCGCAAGAGCGTACCGGCATCGATCAAAGAGGTAGCAAGGCTTAGAGGGCCGACCAGATCACCGATTATAGGCAGGTCGGGGCGTGCCAGCTTCAACCGCCGCAGGACATCCAGAACCAGAGGCATGCGCCCGTCGGTCTCTGGGTCTAGACCCTTGAGGATTTTATAGTCGGTAAGTTTTTTCAGGGGATACTCAAAAACATTCTGAAGGCTTGGCTCTGTGCCACCCTCTGTAACTGTACGCTGATCCTGCTCGCCTCCGTACGCCTCACTCTCTGCGCGAATAACGCACGGCAGTGAAAGATTAGAAGGGCAGACCTTGTCATAGATATAGAGGGATAGTTCAGCCAGTTGTTCAGGGTCATCGTATACAGAGGGGTCA
>CAZUFI010000005.1:11924-13166 GCA_964618745.1 uncultured Thermodesulfobacteriota bacterium
GAAGCCTTGTTGCCTTTAGAGCCTCGGCTGGTATCACAGATAAAATACCGCCAGAGAGCAGAAATGGTCGTTGTCTTTCAGATCTGATTCCCGCAAGCAACGCCACTAGTTGCTCAGGGCCATTCATCAGCTACCCCCTGCCCCGCCAACCGTAGTCTGTGAGGCGAAGACCTCGCCAAGCCCCTTCATCGTAAAGGTCAAGAAAAAGACGGTATCGGTAATCCCCTTCTTCCATGCCAGCTCAACGCCCCAACACTGCTGCAGGTAGCCAAAGGTTATGGCACGCTCCAGAACATCATCGTCATAGAAGTTATAACGGTCATAATATTTAATATAGGTAGTGGGCGTCAGGTTCAGGTGCGCCGAGGCCTCAAGGTATCTGGTAGAGCCCCTTAGCTGGCGATAGGCCAGACTAAAGTTGTCATTCCTTTTGTTATGCACGACAAACTCGGCATCAGAGCTTTCAAACCGCTTTTCATAAGGGTCGTAGACCCCTTTACCACTTATCTTCATCCCCTGGAATGGGCGCAGTATCAACTCACCATCGATATCCGAGAAAGGCCGCTCATCCCCGACAGCACGTTTTGACTTACCGTTATCTTCGCGAATATCATAGGTCTGTCCTATATCCATATACAGATATTCATGCTTTGAACTATCATCAAACTTCCCGGTTACGATAGAGTTCAAAGAGTAACGCACCGTATTGGCGGGTTCTATCCTGTCGATAATATCGTAGGACGGCAGACGAGACTGCTTATAGTCAGGGATATATGTATGCGTAATCTTAGGCCTGATGGTATGGCGCAAGACCTTAAGCCCTTCCAAAGCAGGCTTATAGTTCTTTACAAAGGTCGTTGTAAGATCAGTAGTAATATCATAGATACCTCTGCCGTGATATTTTCCGCCAGAGGTATCGCTCTCTACCTTATAGACCGTCATCCTTGGACCAACCGACGGGGTCAGCTCAAACCATCCGCCCGGATTTAAGGGTAGACTTATGCGTGGCCTGACATCCAACCGCTGGCCTTCCTCACCGTCATTACGCTCGTAGTTAACAAAGGAAGAGCTAAAGGCAAAGAAGAACTTAGAGTCCAGAATCCTCTGGCTCGATCCCTTAAAGATAATCTCAGGTATCTTCTGGAGCACAGGGTCGTCGTCTTCTATAAGCAGGTTATCGTAGAGTCGCGTCTGAACGGTAAGGCTATATTTATCCCAGTTCTTAGTAAGCGAGATCGTACT